>JANPBN010000587.1:0-1843 GCA_031430415.1 Dehalococcoidia bacterium | reverse complement strand
GCAAGATCACAAGGCGGTGTACCTGCTCGCCATCGGCGGCGCGGGCGCTCTGCTCTCCAAAACGATCAAGTCGATGGAGATCATTGCGTACGAGGATCTTGGCACCGAGTCGATCAAGAAGCTCGAGGTCGAAGGCTTCCCGGCGATCGTGACGTGCGACATGTACGGCGGTGACCTGTTGCTTGCCGGCAAGGAGAAGTACCGCCAGCAGGACGTGCTGGGCGAGTACGTCTCGGTACCGCCAGCCGAGAAAGCAGGTTAGCGCGTGACCATCGAACTACTGCCATACCTCGCCGGGGAGATCCGCGGCATGCACGGCCTCTTCGACCGGGTCACCATCGACTTGACCGATGAGCAGGTCAACAACGTTCCCGGCGGCGGCCACCAGAACATCGCCTTCTGCCTGTGGCACTACATCCGCACGGAGGACAACATTATTCAGTTCGTCCTTCAGCGAAAGCCGACGGTCTGGATGGATGGCGGATGGCCCGAAAAGTTCGGCCTCGACTCCAAGTCGCAGGGCACCGGGTTCACTGACGATGAGGCGCGCAACTTCCGCATCCGCGGCTTCGCGGGCTTCCGGCAATACATGACAGACGTCTTCCGGCACACCGAGGCGTACGTCGGCGCACTCGGCGCGGCAGAGTGCGAGCGTCGCGTCACGATCAAGCCACTCGGCGAGATGAGCCTGCTGCAGGCGATCGCCGGCATGTGCATGACGCACGGCTACCGCCATCTGGGAGAGATCGAGTTCGCGAAGGGCCTCGTAGCCCCCAAAGGCGGCGCGACGATTTAGCGGCTCAGCGCAGGTTAGTCGCTGGCGGGAGGCAGGTCACACCCGCTCTGTGGAGCCGCTAGTGGACCGTCCGGCGCGACGGCGTTCAGCGGCTGGATGTCCTCGGCCATACGGAGCGCCTCGTCGCGCGTGGGCGCAAAGAGCGTGATCGCAACAGATCCCGTCGCGATCCGGAAGTGACCATCGGGGAACTCGCCAAGTTCGCCCTCGCCGCGGAATCCGCGAAGGATTACCTCCCCCACAACGGGAAGGACGCAGTTAGGCTCGACGATCACCTGATACGGCGAGGGGCACCCACCATCGCTGGTTGGCGTACACGACCCGTACAGGAACGCGACGCTACCGATGCCGCTTGATTCGTCGTCCTGCGTCTCCACAGCGAGGATGGACGCCAGGCGCTCCCCGTTGTAGGCCTCGCCGAGCCACCAGAGCGCATATTCGTCAAACGCACGCGCATCCGCCACGGACCAGTCAGCGTCGGACGAGCCGTCGCGATCAAGGGCCGAGCACGCTGCCACGAGCCCGAGCGCAACGACCAGCGCCATCCACCATCGCCGACGTCCCGTCCGCACAGTACACTCGCCTTCCGGCCGATCCGGCCGGGGTGTCGCCCGGCTGCGGCGGGGACATGATACGGAACGCGGCGGGCGGCATGCCCCTCGGTGCCCATCAGGTGCGCCGTCCCCGGCCGATGCTGATCGTAGGGATCAGTCATTAGTTGGGGAGGGTCACACCATGGAAGCAGGACTCTGGATGGGCGCCGTGTTCGTCATATGCGGCGCGGTCGTCGCAATCGTCTTTCGGCGGATACAGGCGCGACACGACAAGCCGTAAGGCCTGACGGCACCATACACAGAGCACGTGCTCCCGGCCGCCCGGCGCGGCGCGGGAGCATGTGCGTCTAGGGGTGCCTCGATGCCGGTGGTTCGTCGCGGACGATGCCGCCGGCACGCAGCACGGCCACATCATCGGCACTGAGCCCAGCCACGGGGCGCAGGACCTCGTCGTTGTGCTCGCCGAACAGCGGCGCGGGACGTTCGATGCGGG
>JANPBN010000586.1:0-1749 GCA_031430415.1 Dehalococcoidia bacterium | reverse complement strand
GACGCCGGGACCGAAGAAATCCGACGCGCGGCCGATCGCCACGCGCACCTTGCCGGCACGATGCGCCTCGATCAGCGCTTCCGACATGCGAGCGCGCGCAGCGCCCTTCCGTGTGGTCGCGTTGTACGGGAGGTCTTCGGTGAGCGGACGGCCGCCGGTCGGGCCGTACATGTAGACGTTCTCCATGACGATGAGCTTTGCCCCGGTCGACGCCGCACCCTCGAGCACACCAGCCTGCAGCGGCGGAAACTGCTCTGGCCACTTGTTGTACGGCGCGTTCAGGCAGTTGTAGACGACGGCCGCACCGCTACACGCCTGGCGCGTGAACGTGGCATCCGTCGCGTCGCCCGCCATCACGGCGACACCATCTCCCGCATCGACAACGCCACTGCGGGTGACGACGCGGACGCTGCGGCCTCGCGCGAGCAGCGCGCTGATCACGGCGCGCCCGACCGGCCCGGCGCCGAACACTACGTGCAGTTCTTCCGTCATGCCGGTACTCCCTTCTGTTTCGTCAACGCCGCCTACTCTTGTGGGGCGATGATTTCGTCGGTCAGGCTTTGAGCGTCGATCAGGCTTTGCGGCGTGTCGCCGCAGCCATAGTTGATGCCGACGATGCCGTCGTCGGACAACACGAGCTCCCACGCCGGCCCTGCGATCGCGCCACCATGGCGGCGAAACACCACGACATACGCGCCCGGCGGAAAGAATCGCGCCGGCGTGCGATACGCGGCGAACAGCGTCGCGCCCTCGACCGGCCAGCGGATGGGCAGCACCTTGCCGGGACGAAGATAGGTGGCCTCGCACTGCGCGGTCGGGAACACCGATATCTCGGTGCCATCGGGCTCGGCATCCATACATGGTGGCGGGCCGCCGAGGCCTTGCGGTGGCGGCTTGGCGCAGGCGATCTTCGTGAACCTCACCTGCTCCTGCAGTGACGACGCGCTGCCGGCGAGCACGAGTTCAATCGCGCGATCTACGCTGGCGATCCCGCTCATCGGCAGGGGCGTCCGCGTCGCCGCGGGCAGCTCCGTCGGGGGCGGCGTCGTAGAGGCGACCGATGGCACTGGCGTGAGCGGGATCGCGGCATCGCCGTCATCACCGCACGCCATCGAAGCGACAATCGCCGCGGCGACGAGCGACAGCGCAAGGTACGCGAACCATGCTGATCGTACTCGGGGCATGGGGCAGTGTATCGAGAGCGGACGCGCCTACCGCGGCGGCTTGTCGCAGATGAGGCTCATCGCAGATGAGACGCCGGTTAGCGCTGCTAACGAGGCGGCTTGTCGCAGATGAGACCGCCGGTTAGTGCTGCTAACGAGGCGGCTTACGCGTGGCGAGGGAGGACTGGACTTTCTGCAGCATCTTGGCCTCTTCGAGCACTTCGCCGGTGCCTTTGACGACGCACTGCAGCGGATCCTCGGCGACGTAGACCGGAAAGCGCGTCTCCTGCGCGAGGCGGCGGTCGAGGCCACGCAGCATCGCGCCACCGCCTGCGAGTGCGATGCCGCGGTACATCAGATCGGCGACGAGTTCCGGCGGCGTGATCTCGATCGTCGAGCGCACGGCGTCGATGACGGCGTTGATGCTGCCTGAGAGCGCGTCGCGGATCTCGACGGTGCTGACCTCGACGGCCTTCGGCAGACCCGTCGCCAAGTCGCGGCCGCGGATCTCGACGAGACCCTCCTCTTCGAGGGGAAACGCGGATCCGGCCTCGATCTTGATCTCTTCGGCCGTGCGTTCGCCGAT
>JANPBN010000585.1:0-1572 GCA_031430415.1 Dehalococcoidia bacterium | reverse complement strand
GGGAAGTCGATGTAGCGGATGTCGGCCAGCGTGAACTTCTTCGGGTCGAAGAGCTTCGCCAGCCGGTCGAGGCGCGTATCCGGCACCTTCACGACGCCGATGTTCGGCTGCACGCCGGCGCCGTATGCGCCCGTCTGCGCATCGCCCCGCGTCACCGCATTGAAGATGGTCGTCTTGCCCGACCGCTGGAATCCGATGATGCCAATGTCCATGTTGGCAGGGTACGGGGGCGGGAAGCGAGACGCGAGAGGCGGGACGCGAGATGCGGGATGTTCGTGGGCGGGATCCGGGCGACCCGCCAGGCGCCGGACTCTAATGAACCATTCTCTTGGTCCAAGGAGGATCGGTCTTGTCGCAGTTCTGGCAGCGGCGCGAGACGTCGTCAGGTCGGGGCTGCTGACTGGCGTGAATACGTGCACTCGCGGAGTTCGGCGTCGGGCCAGACCACCCACCGTAGGTTCTCGCCGGGCCTACTCCGCACGCCGTCTCTCCCGTCGGATACATGTAGTGCGTGGGCCACTCCGGATGTTCCTTGTAGTTGGGCAAAGTCCCGCCGAAGGGTCCAAAGTAGCCATCTAGGAGCGGCTTGTACACCCATACCGGGCACTGGCGAACGCCGTCCGGCCCCTTAGGTCCCGTGCAAGTTTTGCTGTTGCCCGAACACTCGCCTGACATCTCGGCGCCTCCCGTTGAATTCGACCCTGTCGCGACCCATGAAATATTCTGCCAAAACCGGAGCGTCCCCGCCTCCCATCGTTCCCAGGCGAACGAGCTGTCGTGACCACCGCAGTACGGCCGAGGCAAGCCTCGACGCTACACGCATCCGCCATCCCGACTCCTCCTAGCCCCCAGCGGCGGGGTGCCATAAGATGTGAATATGGCTCAGTCGGCTCCTCCTGGCACCTCGCAGACACGATCCACGGCATATGGCGCGTCGCAGCGGATTCACCCGCCGCGCAGCCGTCCGCGGCGCTTCGCGAACGTCGGGCGGATGCTGGCGCGCGTGTTCATCGGGTACAAGCTGATCAGCTTTCGCGAGAAGCGGAAGGGCCTCGAGTGGGGTGCGGCGCGCCGCGAGAAGCACCACTGGACGAGCGCCCGGCGCTTCTACGAGACAGCGGTCAAGAACCAGGGCCTGATGATCAAGACGGGCCAGTTCCTCGGCACGCGGCCGGACGTGCTGCCGGACGCCTACGTCGAGACGCTGTCGAAGCTGCAGGACGAGGTGCCGCCGGAGCCGTTCGAGAAGATCCGCGAGCACGTCGAACGCGAACTTGGGCGCAAGCTCGAGGACATGTTCTCCGAGTTCAGCGAGAGGCCCGTCGCTTCGGCGTCGCTGGCGCAGGTACACCGCGCCGTGCTTCACGACGGCCGCGTCTGCGCCGTGAAGGTGCAGTATCCGGGCATCGAGCACATCGTTGACATCGACCTTGGCAACATGCAGTTCTTCATCGGCGTGCTCAACAAGCTCGACCGGTCGATGGACTACCGCTTCGTCGCCGAGGAGATGCGCAAGAACATCCCGCTGGAACTCGACTTCATCAACGAAGGGCGCAACGCCGAGCGCGTCGC
>JANPBN010000584.1:0-1692 GCA_031430415.1 Dehalococcoidia bacterium | reverse complement strand
CGCAGAGCGGGATCTGCGGCAGCGACCTGCACATCTATCACGGACAGGGGTTTAGCCCCGAGACCGGCTTCAGCATCGGTCACGAGGCGATCGGCGAGGTCGTCGAAACGGGCGCGGCGGTGCATCAACTGAAGGCCGGCGCCCGCGTGATGATGTCGGCGGCCGTCGGCTGCGGCGCCTGCCGATCGTGCCTCGCCGGCGTGGTCGGGCAGTGCGAGCGCTCCGGGGCGGGGTGCTACGGTCTCGGACCCGCGCTCGAGGGCTGCCAGGCGGAGTTCATCCGCGTACCGGCGGGCGACTTCATTGCGGCCCTCATCCCCGAGGGCCTGAGCGACGAGCAGGCGCTGATGCTCACCGACCATCTGCCGAGGGCGTACTTCGGCTGCATACGCGCCGACATCAAGCCGGGCAAGACCGTCGCGGTCGTCGGACTCGGACCGATTGGGCTGATGGCGGTGGAACTGGCGTTCGTGATGGGCGCCAGCCGGGTCTTCGCGATCGACCTGGTGCCCGAGCGGCGAGCAATGGCGGCGGCGCTCGGCGCCCACGCGATCGATGGCGCGAACGCCGCGCTTGAGATGATGGCCGCGACCAGCGGGAAGATGGCCGACTGCGTCGTCGAGGCCGTCGGGGCGGATGCGACGATCGCGATGGCGATCTCGCTCGCGGCAGTGGGCGGGACGGCGTCGGTCGTTGGCGTCAACCAGAACATGCAGTTCACATTCCCGATGGCCATCGCGGCCGTGAAGTCGCTGACGTTCCGCATCGGCCTCTGCTCGGTGCAGGACCTTTGGCCGACGCTCGTGCCGCTGATCCGAGACGGGCGGCTGCATCCTGAGCGGACGATCTCGCATCGGATGCCGCTGTCTGAGGGCGCGGAAGCGTACCGGTTGTTCGATGCGCGTGAGGGCAGCGCGCTCAAGATGGTGCTGACACCATGAGCGACGGAGCGGCGGTGCTGAAGGACAAGGTCGCGCTCGTCACCGGCGGCAGCCGTGGCCTCGGGCGCGCGATGGTGCTCGGCTTCGCGCGCGCCGGCGCCGACGTCGTCATCGCGAGCCGCAAGATCGAGGCGTGCGAGGCGCTGGCACGCGAGGTCGAGGCGGCGACGGGACGTAGTGCGCTGGCGTACGCCTGCCATGCAGGTCACTGGGACGAAGTTGGGGCGCTGGCAGATGCGGCCTACGCGCGCTTCGGTCGCATCGACGTGCTTGTGAACAACGCGGGCATGTCGCCGCTCTATCCGCGTCCCGTCGATGTCACGGAAGAGCTGTACGACAAGGTGCTCGATGTGAATCTGAAGGGTCCATTCCGCCTGACGGCGATCGTCGGCCAGCGGATGATGGATGGTGATGGCGGCTCGATCATCAACGTGAGCAGCACCGCGGCGATTCGTCCCGGCGCGGCGGTGATCCCGTACGCCGCGGCCAAGGCAGCCTTGAATGCGATGACGGAGGCGTTCGCGCACGCGTACGGGCCGAAAGTGCGCGTCAATGCCATCATGCCGGGTCCGTTCCTGACGGACATCTCGAAGGCATGGAACATGGAGGCGTTCAACCAGCAGGCCCAACGCTTCGACCTGCGCCGTGGCGGAAACCCCGACGAGATCGTCGGAGCCGCGCTGTACTTCGCGAGTGACGCGTCGTCGTACACGACCGGGGCCGTGCTGCGCATCGACGGCGGCAGCGGCGT
>JANPBN010000583.1:0-2650 GCA_031430415.1 Dehalococcoidia bacterium | reverse complement strand
GCCTGCGCTACCACGCAAAGGGCGCAGCCGAAGTGGCTGCGCCCTGCTTCGTTTCATACGTGCGTCGGGCGATTACACCTCGCGGTACTCGCCTTCTCGACCGAAGGGAGATCCAACTCCGCTGGAGAGGTCCCCGGTGCTCCGCCGATTACACCTCGCGGTACTCGCCCTCGACCGTGCCCTCTCGGAGCGCAGCGGAGATCCAGCTCCGCTGGATAGCTTGCGGTTCTTCGCCCACGCCTACACCTCGCGGTACTCGCCCTCGACCGTACCCTCTTCCGCTGGGGCTTCTTCGCCCGTACCGTCGGCGCCCATGCCGTCGGCGCCAGCGCCCTGCGCACCGTAGATCGCGGCGCCGATCTTCTGCATCGCGGTCGAGAGTTCGTCTGTGGCGGAACGGATGCTATCGGCATCACCGGATTGCATCTGACTGCGGACCGCGGCGATCTTACCTTCGACTTCGGACTTGAGGTCTGGTTCGATCTTGTCGGCGTTTTCGCGGATGTTCTTCTCGGCCGTGTAGGCGAGGCTGTCCGCGGAGTTGCGGACTTCGATCTCGTCGCGGCGCTTGCGATCGTCCTCGGCGTGGAGTTCGGCCTCCTGGCGCAGCTTCTCGACCTCTTCCTTGCTGAGGCCGCCGCCCGCAGTGATCGTGATCTTCTGTTCCTTGCCGGTCGCCTTGTCGCGTGCCGACACGTTGAGGATGCCGTTGGCGTCGAGGTCGAACGTCACCTCAACCTGCGGCACGCCTCGTGGCGCGGCGAGGATGCCATCGAGGATGAAGCGGCCGAGCGACTTGTTGTCGGCCGCCATGGCACGTTCGCCCTGGAGCACGTGGATCTCGACGCTGGGCTGATTGTCAGCGGCGGTCGAGAAGACCTGGCTCTTGCTCGTCGGGATCGTCGTGTTGCGCGTGATGAGCGGCGTCGCCACACCACCGAGCGTCTCGATGCCGAGCGTCAGCGGCGTCACATCGAGCAGGAGCACGTCGCGGACTTCGCCCTTGAGGACGCCGGCCTGGATCGCCGCGCCGATCGCGACGACCTCGTCCGGGTTGACGCCCTTGTGCGGCTCCTTGCCGAAGAACTGCCGCACCTTCTCCTGCACGAGCGGCATGCGCGTCTGGCCGCCGACGAGGACGACCTCATCGATCTGCGCCGCCGTGACGCCGGCGTCCTGCATCGCGGAGCGTAGCGGGCCGAGCGTCGCCTCGACGAGTTCGCCGACCAGTTGCTCGAGCTTTGCGCGCGTCATGTTGATCGTCATGTGCTTGGGGCCAGCGGCGTCGGCGGTGATGAACGGGAGGTTCACCTCGGTCGACTGGGCGGACGAGAGCTCGATCTTGGCCTTCTCGGCGGCCTCCTTCAGACGCTGCAGCGCCATCCGGTCCTGCTTGAGGTCGATGCCCTGGTCGCGCTTGAACTCACTGACGAGGAAGTCGATGACGCGCTGGTCGAAGTCATCGCCGCCGAGGTGGGTGTCGCCGTTCGTCGACTTCACCTGGAACGTGCCTTCGCCCAACTCAAGGATCGAGATGTCGAAGGTGCCTCCGCCGAGGTCGTAGACGGCGATGATCTCTTCGGCCTTCTTGTCGAGACCGTAGGCGAGCGAGGCCGCCGTCGGCTCGTTGATGATGCGCAGAACATCGAGACCGGCGATCTTGCCGGCGTCCTTGGTGGCCTGCCGCTGCTGGTCGTTGAAGTACGCCGGAACCGTGATGACGGCTTCGGTGACGGTTTCGCCGAGATACGCCTCAGCGTCGGCCTTAAGCTTCTGCAGGATCATCGCCGAGACCTCGGCCGGCGAGTAGCTGCGTCCGCCCATGACGACGGCTGCGTCGCCGTTGGCGGCGCGTTCCATCTTGTATCCGAGCAGAGGCAGGTCGCGCTGGACTTCCACGTCCTCGAACTTCCGGCCCATGTGGCGCTTCACCGAGTAGACGGTGTTCTCCGGGTTCGTCACAGCCTGCCGCTTGGCGACCGTGCCGACGAGGCGCTCGCCGGTCTTGCTGACTGCGACGACCGACGGCGTTATTCGCGAGCCCTCCGCGTTTGCGATGACGACCGGGTCGCCACCCTCCATGACAGCGACGACGCTGTTCGTCGTCCCCAGGTCAATGCCGATTACTTTCCCCATGTCTGTGTTCTCCTTATCTGGATTGCGCCGCGATCCGGCGTGAATGTCTCGGTTGCGCCGTCAGTTGGGCCGATGTCGGCCTATGCTGGACTGTCTCCGCTGCCCTGCCCGACCACGACCATCGCCGGGCGGATCACGCGGTCGCCGAGGCGATAGCCCTTCTGCACGACGGACAGCACGCGGTTCTCGTCCCCGGGCACCTGGGCGACGGCCTCGTGGATCGCCGGATCGAATGACTGGCCGTCTGCATCGATCTCGGTGACGCCCGCCATGTCGAAGAGCGCCTGGAACTTGCGGTGGATGAGGCGGATGCCATCGACCCACGTCAGCCCGGCGAGATGCGTGTCGACGTTCTGCAGCGCGCGCTCGAGGTCATCGGCGAGCGGCAGCAGGTTCATGATGAGCGCTGCATTGGCGAGCCGTGACGTCTCGGTGCGTTCGTCTTCGACGCGGCGCTTGAAGTTCTGGAAGTCTGCGGCCGCGCGCTGCCAACTCGCCATGAATGACTGCGCCT
>JANPBN010000582.1:0-2161 GCA_031430415.1 Dehalococcoidia bacterium | reverse complement strand
CCACTCGGCTACGTTCGCATCGATCTCCGACGCCGCGGCAACGCGGCCGCCGGCCGTCTCGAAGCGCACGTCTGTCGCCCACGTCGGCTCGTCCATCACCTCGCGGAGTGCGCGCCACTGCGCGTCCGTCATCACCGCGATAGCGATCCAGCGGTCCTCACCTTCCACCCGATAGCAGTTATGGGGCGCCGCTTCGTCATACGGCAGCGCGTTCCCGGTCGGCACAGCCGCGTGCCCGTTCGCGAAGAAGTCGAGCAACGTCGGGCCAGCGAAGTTCACGCCCACCTCGAACTGCGACATGTCGATGAACTGGCCGCGGCCGGTCGTCCGGCGAGCTTCGACCGCCGCGAGTACGGCGACGGCCGCATGCAGGCCCGCAAGGTGATCGTTGTACGAGAAGCCGATGCCGATGTCCTGCCGCCCGGGGACACCCGTGAGGTACGTCAGTCCCGCAAGCGCGTGCACGGTCGGTGCGTAAGTCACGAAGTTTGACCACGGTCCGCCCTGCCCCATCCCCGACATGCTGGCGAAGATCACGCCGGGATTGATCGCGCGCACATCCTCGAAACCGAGCCCCCATCGATCGAGCACGCCCACCGAAAAGTTCTCGATGACGACATCGGCCTTGTCACAGAGACGCCGGGCGATCGCGCGCGCCTCCGGCTGCGACATATCGAGTGCTAGGTTGCGCTTGCTGCGGTTCCACATCTGGTAGTACGGATAGTGCACAGCCGCGGCGCCCGTCGCGCGCGAGGCCGAGTACACCTTCACCACATCAGCGCCAAGATCGCCCAGGATGCGCGTCGCGAACGGCCCGGCGAGCACATGTGTGAAATCGAGAACGCGTAGCCCTTCGAGTGCTCGACCCGGCATCAGGCGCCCCACCCGATCTCGCGCAGTACTGTCTCGGTGTCAGCACCCGGCGCCACGCTGCCGCGAGCGACCGCCCACGGCGTCTCGCTGAAATGGTACGGCGCTCCGGGCCCCTTGAATTGCTTCCCGCCGACGCTGTATGTCTTCCACCAGCCACGCGCAGCGAGGTGCGGGTTGTCGCCAACCCGCTCGATGGGCAGCACCCAGCCGTACGGGCGATGCCGGGACTGCGCATCCAGGAACAGCGCTTCCGCCTCCTTCGTCGCGACCCATTCGCGCAGCGTCGACATCATCGTCTCGACGAACAGTGCGTAGTTCTTGATGTTGGAGAACTTCTCGTCGAGGAGGTCTCCGTGCGCGCCCTCTTCGACAAGCCAGGCGATCTGTTTCTGAACGTCAGGCATGGGCGTCACCATGATCGCGCCATCCGTGGCATTCATCACCTGGTACGTGTCGGACCAGTGCATCGAACCGCGGCGCGGCAGCACCTTGCCCTTCACCATCGGTCCCAGGCGATTGCTGTACCACCACCACATGAACACCTGCTCGAGACACGATGCGATCGCTTCGTGTACCGGCGCATCGACGACCTGCCCCTCGCCGGTCTCGCGCGCGTGGCGAAGCGCGGCGAGCGCGCCGATCGCGACGTAGCTCCCGGCGGTCATGAAGTTCAGTTCCCCGAATCCCTTGAGCGGCGGCGTATCGACATCGCCCGTCGTCGCCGCGAACCCACCCAGTGCGGCGGCGACGAGGTCGGGCGCCAGGTAGTCCTTCCACGGGCCCTCCGTGCCTAAGGAGGTCACACGCACGACGACCAGGGCCGGCTTCGCCGCGATCAGCGACTGTACATCGATGCCCGCCGAGGCGAGCATGCCGCAGTCGAGCACGATGTCCGCCCACGCGGCCAGGGCCTCGAGTTGCGCCCGTCCGTCGGCGCTCACAGAGTCGACGGTGACGAAGCGCCGGTTCGAGGCGTAAAACGCGTAGTACAGCGACGATTCTTGGCCCGGCGCGCCATCCACGTGCGGCCCGCGGCGGCGCAGCGGATCGCCGCCGGGCGCCTCGACGCGGACCACATCGGCCCCGAGGTCGGCCAGCAGCTTCGCGCCGTAGATGCCCCGCTCGTCCGTGAGATCAAGTATGCGGACGCCTGAGAGTGCGCCGGGCGAGTCTGGCATGGGATTCAATCTCGCGGATTTGGGACGAAAAGGCGGCACGGCCTCGTGGACCGCGCCGCCGTTCGAGTGCATATGGAGCGGAAGACGAGATTCGAACTCGCGACCCCCTC
>JANPBN010000581.1:0-5122 GCA_031430415.1 Dehalococcoidia bacterium | reverse complement strand
GAGATCGGCGTCGGCGAGGTGTATCTCCAGCGACTCGTCTATTCCGAGCGCGGTCTCGCCGCCGCGGACGAGTCGCTCTACGAACGAGCTGAACTCGATGATCTCGAAGCCATTCGGAAAGCCGAAGCGCTGGCAACTACGCTGGGGGTGACGCTCCGCGGTTCCGGCGAGGCTTCATCGGGTGGCCTGCTCGCGACCTCGGGAACCGCGACGTACCGCGACTGCAGGCGCCCCTGGTCGCTCATGTACGTGACGGCCAATGGCAACGTATTGCCGTGTTGCATCGCGCCCTTCACTGGTGTCCCCTATGGCGAGATCGTGCTCGGAAACCTGTTCACAGATGCAGTGGAGACGATATGGAACGGACCGCGCTACCGGGAGTGGCGGCGCCGCATGCTAGCGGACAAGCCGCCGTCCGCGTGCGAGGGCTGCGGCGCTGGCTGGAGCCTGTAGCGCTCCGGCAGCGTCTTGCCGCGCGCTGGTGCGAGACGGTGGTCTGGTTCGGCTCGCTCGCAGCCGCGTGGGTCTTCGCGAGCCTTGCTCTCAGGCGTCACGCGTACTACGAAAGTACGGCGTACGACTTCGGCTTCTTCGATCAGATCATCTGGAATACGTCCCGGGGCCGTTGGTTAGAGACGTCCTTCGTTGACTACAACTTCCTCGGCCAGCACGTCGAGCCGGTGTTGCTCATCTTCGCCGGGTTCTACAGGCTCGGCGGAGGACCAGAGACACTGCTCGTCATCCAGGCGGCACTTGTAGCACTCGCGGCCGTGCCATTGTTCTATGCGACACGGCGTCTCACCGACATGCCGGTCGTCGGCGTGGGCGTGGCGATCGCCTATCTGGTGAGCCCGGCGCTGCACCGCGCGCTCGACTTCGACTTTCACCCAGAACTGCTTGCGCCGTTCTTCCTGTTCGTCGGCCTCTACTTCCTCTCGGCGAAACGGCCGCTGGTGGCCATCCTCGCGGTCGCACCGGTGTTGCTCTTGAAGGAAGACATGGCCCTCGTGGCGCTCATGTTTGGGGCGCTCGTGTGGATGCGCGGTGGGCGCGCTCCCGGCTCAGCACTTGCCGGTTTCGCGGTCCTGTGGGGTCTGTCGACCGTATTCATCATCATGCCCCTCGTGAGAGGAGGCGGCAGCGACCTCAACGAACGATTCGCCTACCTCTTTTCCGACACGTCGTTCGCTACCGTCGGCCCGGTTGCTGTGTCACGAGGGGCGTCTAATCTCGCGACTGAAACGCTGCCATCTCTGCTGAACTTGCTCGCGTCTGGCGGCTGGGTTGCGATCCTTTCGCCGGCCATCCTCCTCGCGCTGCCTTCGGCTGTGCTCAACGGCCTGTCGGATCATCGGCAGCAGTCCCGCCTCGACCTTCAGTACGGTGTTGCGTCGTTCTCACTGTTGTTCGCTGCCACGGCCCTTGCGATCGGAGACATCGCCCACTCCCGTGGACCGATCCGGGTAGTTGTCACACCGAAACGCGCAGCATTGGCGGCGTATATTGCGACGACGTTCGTTGT
This sequence comes from Dehalococcoidia bacterium, assembly GCA_031430415.1. GTDB lineage: Bacteria > Chloroflexota > Dehalococcoidia > DSTF01 > JACRBR01 > JANPBN01. The sequence continues at coordinate 3,600 of JANPBN010000581.1, read as the reverse complement.
AGCGTCTGCCGTAGTTTCGTTCGTGCTCTCGAGCCCCTACTCACTTAGAACCGCACGCCCTGCACCGGATCCCGCACACCGAGAGGTAATCGGCGCGGCAATCCGGCGGATCCCTAAGGAAGCGAGCGTCAGCGCGCAGAACACGCTGCTTCCTCACCTGTCGCAACGGCAGTTCATCTTCGAGTTCCCCAACGTCCCGCCGAGAGTAGAGTGGGTGATCGTGGACACCACCCTTCCAATCACCCAGCAGGCAACTGGAGAAGGCTACGATCGCGTACTCCGCGAACTTACGGCATGGGGTTTTGCCGAGGTATTCAGTCAAGACGGCGTGCGCGTCTTTTCCCGAGAGTCTGATCAATGAGCCGGGTCGCGATTTTGCCGGCGCTGAACGAGGAAGCGGGCATCGCCTCGGCAGTCGCATCGATTCCCCGGTCTGCAATTGACGAGATTATTGTCGTCGACAACGGGAGCACCGATCGGACCGCCGAACTCGCGCGGTTCGCTGGCGCCCGCGTCGTCCGCGAAGACCGGCGCGGCTACGGTTTGGCCTGCATGGCTGGCGTGCACGCCGCTCCGGACGCCGGCATCTACATCTTCCTCGACGGCGACGCGAGTGAGAACGGCGCGCGAATCGCTGAGTTGGTCGAGCTCGTAGCATCGGGACGCACGCAACTTGCACTCGGCGTGCGCGAGGGCGCGATCGAGCCCGGCGCGATGCCATGGCAGCAGCGCTACGGCAACCGCCTATTGGTCGCTCTGCTCAACCGCCTGGCAGCCACAGACCTGCGTGACCTGCCGTCGCTCAAGGTCATCGACGGCCCGACGTTGCGCTCGTTCGTGTTGATGGAGAGCACATACGGATGGACGGCCGAACTCATCGCGCGCGCCGCGTTCCGTGGCATTGCGATAGAACAGGTTCGTGTCGGCATGCGGCGGAGAAAGGGGCAATCCAAAGTGAGCGGCTCCATGGTCAACAGCCTTCGTGCCGGGTGGGGCATCACGTCAACAATCCTGCGAGTGTGGCGAGAGGAACGCCGTCAACGGTGAATGGAAAGCACATGCGTTTGCCAGGGCGTATCGTCGAGGTACGGTCCATGTGCTTGCAGCGAGTCGCCATCGCGTTCGTACGTGAACGCACCGTTCATCTCTTGAACCGACTAATCAGCATCGCTAAGGTCTACGAACGGGAAGCGCACATAACGCTGGCGCTGGTTCGGCGCGAAGTTCACTGTAGTAACCAGACGCTCATCCCCCAACACCCTGCCATCCGAGATCATCCACACCCAGCAGGGCGATCTCGTCCCATAGGATCATGTGGCGTGCGAGCGCCTCCTTGAAGGGCTCGAGGATGTCCGCCATCGAGGTCGCATAGTGCGCGCGCTCTTGCGTCGCCGCATCGTGGCCGGCGAAGCGCTCCTGCATCCCGTTCAGGTGATCCTGGAAGTTCTTCGACGGCCCGCTGTGATCAACATGCGGTGCAACCTCTCCTGTCAACGGATTCACGCCGGTGAGCAGGGCCTCCTGCATCATGCGGTTCGCCCGATCTTCGAACGCGCGCTTGTCGTCCGGATCCATCGGCACGCCGTCCGGGACCGTGTAGCGCCTCTCCGGATAGTTGGCGGCATGCCACACGCCCTGGCCCATCAGCTGGAGCGGGCGCACGTGGACGCGCTCGGGGAAGCGGCGCGCCAGGACGCTGTCCAGCTCGTGCTCGAGGACTACGCGCGGCCCCGCCAGCGTCACGCCTCGCGATATCTCCAGCATCACTGCGGCGAGGCGCTGCCGCGCACCCGGTGATGCGCTGTGTGTCTCCATGTAGTGTGCCAGCGACAGCGGAAAGTACGCGAGCTTCATGTCCCGCGCGCCGCGCATGAAGTCCAGCGCGTCCGCGATCGCCGGCGAGCTATCCAAGCCGTTCGCGACACGCGAAAGCTGAATCCACTTGTTCTGATCGAGGTAGACAACGCTTTGCATGTGCTCGGGCCGATCTTACCAAAGTCGGTCGCCACGCCGACCGACGTCAAAGGCGTGGTGGCCGGGGCAAACTGTTGAGTGGAGAGCCGAGGGAACGCTGCGCCGCCGCCACGCGGCATCTCCGGGGAGTTAGGACGGTGCGGGCTGCCGCGGCGTTTCAGACTGAAGTTGGTCTTCGCCCCATCGATTCCACATCTCTCGCTCCGCATCGTACAGCGCTTGATCGACGACACGCTGCCGCGCCCGAGTGACCCATTCGTACGGTTCCGTTCCGAAGATCCATCGGTACGATCGCTGCGCAAGGATCCGTTGCACAGTACGAGTCTGTTCTGGCAATGCTGTGAGTCGCCTGCGGGATGGCCTACCTACTTGCGTGTACAAGAGATGCTTGGGAGAGATAGGCATCATGAGCTCGGAGCCTCGCTTTCCCCAGCCTCCTCCGAAGTCAAAGTTATCGGGGGCGTAGTAGTTCAACCTAATGCTCGGATCGTCCGTGATCGGCCACTCACTCCCCGGCGCGGGCTCCCAAACGCTCCACTGATGTTCGAGTAGCTTCTCAGCGACGCCGGTCAATAGATGGCGAACTCCGGCTAGCCAGAAGCGTCGGCCGAGCACCACTTCGGTACGAACGATTGCACCGCCGGCTTGCGAATCGGGAGCGGCATCAACGCGTACGTCAAATAGCCCGGCGAATGCGTTCGTGCTCGATGGGGGGTCTACCACGAGTAGACCTTTGCCCTTGGCATGCTCCCACCGCGCCAGCGCCTCGCGCGCCGTTGCATCTAGGATTTCAGGAACGGTAGTCCGCCAACGCTCCATTGCCTCGAAGAAGCTCTGCGGAGTTCGCAGATGTTGGAGCGCCACAAGTCGGACGATCGCCTTCCAATCGTCGCGATCGATGTGTTGTCCACGGACTAGCCTGTCGCTCGCATCAAGCCCTGGTCGCTCATACTCATCTGCAAACCACCGCTCTACGTCGTCGGTCTCTCGTGCATCGGACAACGCCGTGTACAAGTCACGCTGGTAGGTCGAGCCACGTATCGGTTGCCGGGTCCAATTCGGAACGTTTCGGTGAGATACAAGAGTCCTATACGCATGGACGTGCACCCCATCAAGTGCCCAGCGCCCAAGTAGGCCCTGTGGCACGTAGTGGTTGTCGTGGGTGACCTCCGCGTTCAACGATTGTGTCTCGGCCCGTGCCTTGACTTGCGGGCGCGCGCCTCCGAATATACGACCACAGTAGTAAGAGTCGCTGAGGGTAGGTGGATCAATGATGACGGGATCCGAAGTCGCGGCCGTACGGCAACAGCACGGCTGGTCGCAGCAATACCTTGCCTCGGTGAGCGGCGTGAATAAGCCGTACATCAGCGAGTACGAGTCGGGTGCACGGTTGCAGCTTCCCGCGCCCATGATGGAAGCGTTGGAAGAGGCGCTTTTGAAGCCGCCAGCAGGACGTGTAAGGGCGCGGATCGAGATCGTCGACGGTCGGAGCCGGCTCGTCCTGTACGACGCAAACAACGCGAAGGCCCTCACGCCTGACGTGGCCTCGGTGCATTGGACCGAATCTGATGGCACCGACTACAGCATCTACCTCGGCAAGACGAACCCGTGAGTTGACATCGGCCG
>JANPBN010000580.1:0-1692 GCA_031430415.1 Dehalococcoidia bacterium | reverse complement strand
TAATTTTCATTGTGAATCGCTGCACAGACGCCTGCGCCTATCAGCCGCCGTCGACGAGGGCGATGAAACGCCGTAGACGTTGGGCCATCGCCGCGTCGCTCAGCACATCGGTGCTGTCCGCGAACTGGTCGATGCCGCCGGTGTAGCCGAGCGACGCAAGCGCGGTCTTCGCCATGCACGCCTCGACGAACCGCTCCGAAGCGAGGACCTGGAACGGCCGGTCATAGAAGTAACGAACGACCGGATCCTGTGCCTCCGTGATGCCGAGCGCGTTGAACGCCTGCGCCACCTGTTCCATCGCCGGGATGAGCGCCGCCTCCCGCTGCTTCCAGTGCGCCGCACGCAGCGTCGATTCGAGGTATGGAGTGAGTGCGGGTGCACACTGCAGACGCGCAAAGGCCGTACCGAGCCACTTCGCGTAGGGCGCGTACTGTCGTTCGATCAGGAAGCACAGCCGCATGACATCGCGCACGAGCCGCGCGGCAATGACCGCCGATCCAAGCTCGTCGCCGACCTCGCCCGTGCGCCCGACGAACGGCTCTTCCTGGTCGATGCGGCGCCACTGGCACGCCAGCAGGTACAGCCAGACATCGTCCGGATACCAGCGCAGCCGATCGCGCGCCGCCGTCAGGTGGCCCGGTGAGTCCTCGAACACGGCGCCCGCGGTGCAGGTGCGCAGAAGTTGCGACGGCGCTGCAAGCCAGTCCGCGGTAGTGATGTCGCCTCGCGGATCGAACCCCACCAGCGCCGTGAACCAACCCGACACCGTCGCAAACGTCACCTGGTGCCGCACCGGCCCGCCCGTGCGCGCGGCGAATCGCGTCGCATAGCCGAGGAACGTCTCCGGTATCCGCGCATCGATCGCCGCCGCAACTTCGCGACGGCGGGCGGCGTCGAGGGCGTTGTCGTCGTCGAGAAAGACGACGACGCGCGGGCCCCATCCGTGATCCGTGGAACGTTCGGTATCGAAGCCGAGAACGTCTGAGCCGGTCCCCAGCAGCGCCGCTGCGCGTGGCGTACGCGCGAGCACGTCGTCGACGATCGGCGCGACGATCTCGTGCCAGTAATGGCGCGACAGTTCGATTCCCGAGGCGAAGTCGGTCATCGCCGCAGCATACTCAACCGCCTACACCCGCGCGGCCATCAGCTTCAGCGTCCGGGCGGCGATCCACTCAAGGTCACTCCAACGCTCCAAGTGCGCGGTATAGACAAGGTGCCCAACGCCGATGTGCGTCTGGTAGCAGCGGAGCCGCTCCCGGAATCGCGGCACATGCAGGCCGATACTCTCGTAATGCCGTTCCGCCTCGGCGACGAGGTCGATGTCGCTCCACGCCGTGTACCACGGCCACCAGAACGACATCAGCGCGATGTCGTAGACGAAATCGCCATACATCATGCAGCCCCAGTCGATGACGCCAGTGACGCGGCCGTCGCGCACGAAGACGTTGCGATTGAGCGTGTCGTTGTGCACGAGGTATGGCTCATCGGGACACCGCGCGACGTACTCCGCGAGCGCGGCGTACGCGTCGTCGAACGCCCGCGATCCCGCGCTCGATCGCGCGAGCCTCTCCCGCCAGCCACCCACCCGTGCCGACGGCGCGTCGTCCGGCAGAGCGAGCAGCGTCTCCGACCACGTCGGCTCGGGCGTGTTCGCGGCGCCGTGCGATGTCGTCGCCGTCGATATGTCAGCCA
>JANPBN010000579.1:0-1645 GCA_031430415.1 Dehalococcoidia bacterium | reverse complement strand
GCTTCTTCGTGCGTGAAGCGGCGGGTCGGGCCGGGGGCGACGGCGTTGATCGTGATGCCGTGCTTCGTCTCGAGCGGGGCGAGCGTGCGGACGAGCCAGTGCCGCGCCGCCTTGCCGAGCGGATAGTCGAGCGGCGCATCGGGCGGACCGAAGCGCCAGTCGTCGGCCATGTGGCCACCGATCAGCACAATGCGGCCCCAGCCGCGCGCGCGCATCGACGGCAGCGTCGCGCGGAGCAGGGCGTACACGCTCTCGATCTCGGCCGCGAGGACGCGACGGAGGTGCGCCGGTTCGATATCGACGATGTCCTGCGGCTTCCACGGCCCGCCGGCGCTGCAGACGAGCACGTCGACGGGGCCGAGTTGCTGCTCGGTGGATCGCACCATCGCGGTGATGCTGTCGGCGTCCGTGATGTCGGCGGCGACCGGGAACGCGCGGCGGCCCATCGCCTCGATCGCGCGGGCGGTGTCGGCGACGCGCTCGGCCTTGCGATGGAAGTTGAGCGCGACATCGGCGCCATCGCGGGCGAGCGTGAGGGCGATGCTTCGGCCCATGCCTTCGCCGCCGGCGCCGGTGACGAGCGCGATTCTGGGTGCCATGGGTTAGTTTAGCCGGTCGCTGGGCGGGTCGGCCGGGCAGGCCGGTGGGTTTGGTCAGGTTGATCGCCTCGGGTGGGAGAACGCTGATCGGCTGCGGCCATCGGCGCCGCCAGCGATGCGGCGGAAGACTTCGGATCGCCCTCCGGCGAAGCGGCGCGGGATCTCGGCATCGGACAGGCCGTGCGAGAAACGGCGAGCGTACGCGAGCTCGCGGGAGCGCATCTCCGACAGCTGCGCCTGGATGAGGATTTCTGCTGGAAACATGTGGGCCGCTGCCTTTCGCTCTCTGTTGCCGTTCATCTGACGCCAGTATCGCCCGGGAGTGTGCGGCGCGGCCTCGGGCAGCAGCGGGAGGGCGTAGGACTTTCGGCGGAGGCGGTTCCCGTAGCCTGATCCCCCTTCAGTTGAGGACGAAGCGGAAGAGGAAGGATCAGCGTTGATCCTTCCTCTCCCGTCATTCGTCCATCCTCCGGCGAGAGCGAGCGTGCCTAGTGCGCGGTGCCGGTGGCTGCGTCGTGCGGAGCCGCGTAGGTGGTGCCCTGGATGCCCTTAATCGCGTCCTCGAGCGCCTTGGCGAGGTCGGCGAAGTTGAGGCTGTCGGTGTAGACGACGGGGATCACCATGCCACCGTTCGCCTCGGCGATGTTCAGCGATCTGCCGTTGGGGCCCATGACGTGCGAGAGCACGTGGCAGTGGAAGAGCCAGGCGCCCTTCCCCGGCGCGTTCATCCGTACCTCGACATCGATCGTCTGGCCGGGGGCGACGAGCACGGTATTTTCCACTTTGCCGACCGTGGAGGCGTGGGCGATGTCGGTGCCGTCCTTGGCGATTTCGCGCGTGAAGTGCCCGTGGAAGTGCATCGGGTGGATCTCGATCGGGCTGATGTTGATCATGCGGACGCGGACGAGGTCGTTCTTCTTCACGAGCCAGGGATCGATGTTGGGGAACTCCTTGCCGTTGATGAGGTAGGAGCCGCCGATGTTGTTGAGGACGACGAGGCGATCCTGGTCGTAGCGGCCATCGCCGCCGTCGCGTGGCTCGACGAC
>JANPBN010000578.1:0-3519 GCA_031430415.1 Dehalococcoidia bacterium | reverse complement strand
CCGGACTCAAGCGGCTTGGCGAACACCAGATTCGTCGTGTCCCCCGGATCCGCGTCGGCACTGCCGATGAACGTCACGCCGGGAACCTCGCCGTCGGGCGATTCATCGATCTGCTTCACGAGATCTGCGACGGCACCGTCGGCCGGGATCTTCGCCAATCCCAACATGTGCTGCTGCTTGCCGACGTTGGCGAACTCAAACGCGATGGTGCCCTTGATCTCGCTCGTATCGACGCCGAACGCAAACTCGTTGCCGTCGACGTGTACCAGCGTCGCGCCCGCTGGAACCGGCACGTCGAGATTTGACTCTTCGGCGTTGAGCTTCCAGTCGGCGCCGACCTTAACCAATCCGAACTTGCTGTGTGTGAGCAGTACGCCGAGCGCGAACGTGGCGTCCATCGTTGCGGTCGTGCCTGAGACCGATGTCTCGCCAAACGATGAGAGCGCGAGTTCTTCCGATCCAAGGAATTCGGCAAGTCCGGACTTCGCCTCTTCCACCGTGGTGCCGTCCTCGCCGAAGGAGCTCACGAGCCCCTCGTCGGTGAAGAGCGCGGTGAAACCCTCGAGGTCCTTGGCGTTCCAGCGCTCGAAGGCATTGAGCAGAACCTGCTGCACGGCCTTCTGGTCGGCGCTCACCGCTGGCGTCGCTGGCGCCTTCGTCGCGGCTGGTGTCGATCCGCTACTTGTGTCCTTGTCGTCGTCGCCGCAGGCGATTGCGGTCGCCGCGCCTAGCGCCAACACGCCGCACGCCGCGAGTGTCAACCAGCGCCTGCCAATATGCCCTTTGATACGCGCCCCTCCTACTACATCCTTGATGAGTGCGAACCCGCCGTGATCGGTGGCTCCGGGCGTATTGTGGGCCACCGCTCGGTTTGACGCTAGCTAGGGGCTGCCGGCGTGTCGGCTCTGAATCGCCTTCCGGTGGTAGAATCGCAGCACCGGACATCATTCCAAATCCGTCCTGCGGAGCGTGATCTGAACGGCGAGAGCGAGCGAACAATAACGGGCGACGTGGACGATGCGTCGTTGCTGCAGTCGGTACAAAATGGCGATCAGGATGCCCTGGCCGCGTTGTACGACCGCTACAGCGGCATCGCCTACGGTCTTGCGCTGCGCATCGCGGGCGACGCGACGGCGGCTGAAGACATCGTCCAGGAGGCGTTCGTGTCCGTTTGGCGTCAGGCCCCCCGCTTCGACGCATCTCGCGGCCAGGTTCGCTCGTGGCTGCTGACGATCGTGCATCATCGTGCGGTCGATGTCGTCCGGCGTCGCGCGAACCGGCCGGAGCGGGCGCTGCCCGATGACGCCGGGCAGATCGCTGACAGCGATGCGCCTCCGGCCCTCGTCGCCGAGGCGGCGATGGATGCGCAGGCGGTGCGCGAGGCGGTGCGCCAGATCCCGGACGACCAACGTCGCACGGTGGAGATGGCGTACTTCGAAGGGCTGACGCACGTGGAGATCGCGGAGCGCATGGGCGTGCCGCTGGGAACGGTGAAGAGCAGGCTGCGGATCGCGCTCGAGAAGATGCGCGAATCTTTGCGGCCATTGGTGCTGGAATGAACTGCAACGAAGCCGAAGAACTGATGGGCGCCTATGCCCTCGACGCGCTGATCGGCGACGAGGCCGACGCGATGCGCGTGCATCTGGCGTCATGCGCGGAGCATGCCGCGAAGGGTGCGGAGTTGCGTGCGGCGGCCAGTGGGCTGTACGCGCTCGCGGAGCCGGTGGCTGCGCCGCCCGCGCTGCGGTCGCGCATTTTGGCGTCGATCGCGGAGACGCCGCAGGAGCGCCCGGGATCAGCCGCTTCGGTCGCAGCCGCCGCCCCGGTGCGCTTCGAGGGTCGCCGCGATCGCGCGCCGCGGGCGCGCCTCCAGTGGGCGCCGTCGCGCTCGATGTTCGGAGCGCTAGCAGCCGCTGTGATTGTGCTCGTGGGCGGCCTGATCGCCTGGAACGTCGTGTTGATGAACCGCCTCGATCGCGGCGATGCGGAGCGCTTCGCGCGGAGCGCGCCGGCGGTGCACAGGCTCGAGGTGCGCGGCCCGTCAGGCACCGGCGCTGTCGTCTACTTCGGCGACGAGAAGCGCGCAGTCGTCGTGCTCGACGGCGTCGAGGCGCTCGACAGCAACATGACCTACCAGATGTGGACGCTGGGAGCCGGCGGCGAACCCACCAGCGCCGGCCTGCTCGCGACGGACGCCGGTGGCCGCGCACGCAGCGTCGTCGATATCGATGCGGCGGCTGTCTCAGGATTTGCCGTCACGATCGAACCGGCCGGCGGCAGTCCCGCACCGACGAGCGACCCCGTCTTCGTCACCGAGATTTAGACTCTCCCGCCTCCCGCCTCTCGCATCCCACCTCTCCAGTCAGGCGTCTCCCTAGGTGCGCGTCCGCCGTCATATGCGCGTTTCGCGCGCAGCGGCGTACGGGTTCGCGCCATGCATGCCGGCACCTCGCACAGCCCATCATCTCTTTGCGTGCTGACGCGTCGACGCGCTGGCGCTCATGGGTGGGGTAGCCAAGGAGTGGGGTGTTGGAGACGAAGAACCGACGGCTTCAGCCGGTACCGTTCAGCGCGCTCCTGTTGATCGCCGCCGCATCGATCGCCGTGACCGGCGCAATGATGCTTGCGCGAGCCGGCGATCCTAACACCAACACCGTTGCGCCGGTGGCCGATGCGCGGGTCGCATCGTCGCACTCGGCCTCTGAGATGGCCTCGTCAACGCTGCCGGGGTTGGTCTTCAGCGAAATCATTTCCGCCGACGAGGCGCCGGGCCGGCCGAACGCGTCCGCGGGTCCGCCGCCGCCGATGATCGAGATCCTGCAGGCTGCCGAGGCGCTCGTGCGCGCCGGCCTCATGGTGCCGCCGCCACCAGCACCAACGTTGCTGGAGATCTTGCAGTCAGTGCAGGCGCTCGACGCGGCCGGCACACTGCCGCCACCGCCGACGCTCCTGGAGATCCTGCAGTCAGTGCGCGCGCTTGATGCCTCTGGCGCGCTGCCGCCGCCGCCAACACTGCTGGAAGTCCTGCAGTCAGTGCAGGCGCTCGACGCGGCCGGTGCGATGCCCGCCCCTCCCGCGCCGACGCTGCGCGACGTGCTGCTCGCGGTGCAGGTCCTCGCCGCCGCGCGCGTCCCCGATCCGCCGCCCGTCGCCCCGCCGCCGCCGCCACCACCACCACCACCGCCGCCCGCACCGCGGCCTGTGCCGGGCGCCGGCTGGTTCGACGCGACGTACACGCAGCAAGTGTGGGATGCGGTCAATGCGCAACGTCGTGCCGCGGGGCTCACACCTGTGTCCGTCGATGCGCGCCTGGGGGATGCGGCGATCGACTACGCCGTGACGATGGCAAATGCCGGCACGTTCTCGCACACGAGCCCCGACGGGTCATCGTTCATCGACCGCATTAGCGCTGCGGGCTTTCCGTTTACGGTGCAACTCGGCGAGATCCTGGCCATGGGCTACGACGGCTGGCCCGCCTCCGGCGTCGTGTCCACCTGGATGAACAGCGCTGGTCATCGC
>JANPBN010000577.1:0-2216 GCA_031430415.1 Dehalococcoidia bacterium | reverse complement strand
CGTGCACGGAGCATCAGCGCCACCGCTGCCACCGCCACCGTCGCACGCCAGCGCCACCAGCAGCGCAGCGCCAAATGAGAGAGCGAGCAGCGCGCGTATCACCATCGGAGCGATCGTATCACGAATGTCAGTCGCCGTTCGCCGGCCCCGACACGTAGTGGCGAGGCCGCGCCGCGTCGCCTTCGATCTGCGGCTGCACACACGGCCGCGGGATCCCAAAGAGAAAAATTCTCTCTGTGACCTCTGTGCCTCTGCGCTGCCCCCCGGAACGGTGCGGGTGTTTAGTTCGTCCGTCCCCTACGCGCGCGCCTCGATCGGCACGAACCGCAGATGACGCGGCCCCGTGTAGTCCAGCAGCGGCCGGATCAGTACGTTGTCCTCGAACTGCTCCAGCACGTGCGCCACCCATCCCGGCATGCGCCCGACCGCAAACATCGGAATGAACTGCTCCTCCGGGATGCCGAGCAGCGCATAGACCGCGCCGGCGTAGAAGTCGACGTTCGCGTAGATGCCCTTCGTCCGGTACGGCTCCATCGCCCGCTCGATCTCTTGCAAAATCTGGAACCAGCGGTCGTTGCCCTTTTCGATGCCGAGATCGCGCGCGACTTCGCGCAGGTGCCGTGCGCGCGGGTCCTCCGTCTTGTAGACGCGGTGCCCGAATCCCATCACCTTCTCGCCGGCGTCTGTCATCTCCTTGATGTACGCGATGGCGCGCTCCGGGTCGCCGATCTCCTCGACGGTCTTCTGCACAGCCTCGGCCGCGCCGCCATGAAGCGGCCCCTTCAGCGTCGCGATCGCCGCCACAATCGCCGAACCGATGTCAGCGGCCGTGCCCGCCGCGACCCGCGCCGCGAACGTCGATGCGTTGGAGCTGTGCTCTGCGTGCAACACGAGATCGAGGTCGATGATCCTGGCGTGCTTGGGGTCGGGTTCCTGCCCGAACATCATGTACAGGAAGTTCGCCGCGTGGCCCAGGTCATCGCGCGGCGCAACGGGGTCGAGGCCGTTCCGCAGCCGGTGCATCGTCGCGACGATCGTCGCCACCTGCGAGATCAGCCGGATGCCGACGGGCAGCGCCACCTCGGGCTTCGCCTCATGGCTCGACTCGTCCAGCGCCACGACGGCCGAGACCGCCGTGCGAAGGATGTCCATCGGATGAGCGGCCTTCACGAGATCGATGATCTCGATCACCGACTGTGGAATCGCGCGGGCGGCCTTCAGCTCGCGGTCGAATGCCGTCAGCTGGACCCGGTTCGGCAGGGCGCCGTACAGCAGCAGGTACGACGTCTCCTCGAACGTAATCGATGGCGCAAGCTCGTGGATGTTATAGCCACGATATACGAGCTTGCCGTCGTCGCCATCGATGAACGCGATCCGCGTTTCATCGAGTACGACGCCCTTCAGTCCAGTGCCGGCCTTGCTCATGCGGGAATCGCTCCTTCGGGGTGCTTCGAGTATCGGTCTGGCGGAAGGGGACATCACAGCAGGTATCGATGCGGTATATCGGTCGAATAGACCTACTGTATGCTAGCATAGTCGGCCCGCCGCTCGTGTTGCTGCAGATGAACAGCGCGTTAACGCTGGACTCCGATCGGGCATATCCGCCACGGCAGACCAGGGCGGCGAGCCCAGCGTACGGCACCGGACACACGTGCGGTCACCGCCACACGTCGCCGCGAATGTTGTCCATCTCCATTTGCGATCGTGCCCCGCCCCGCTGTACCATTGCATCTGCGTGTCCGATGGGACGCGAACGAACCGGAATAGCGCTCTAGTAGAGACGACCCGGGGCCTGGCTGGTGGTGACGGTGCATTGAAAATGCGCCGGTGCTGCCGGGGGCCTTTTGCGTTGTCAAGGTGAGGATATGGACGGATGTAAACAGACGGGCTTCTCGTAGCTACCCGGGTTATCGCCCGGGCATTCTTCCTCGCGCAAGCGGGGTACGGAGGACACGAAGAATGCACATTACGATCGATGGGTTCGGCGGAGACCCCCATCAGCTCGGCAGTGAAGAGCTGGTCCGCAACCTTCTCGACCGCTATCCGGACGATATCGGGATGACCAAGATCACCGATCCGCACGTCTTCGAGTACCACGGCGACAAGCCGGAGGACTGGGGCGTGTCAGGCTTCGTGATCATCGCCGAGAGCCATATCGCCGTCCACACATTCCCCACGCACGGCCAGGTCTGGGTCGACATCTTCTCCTGCAAGGG
>JANPBN010000576.1:0-9541 GCA_031430415.1 Dehalococcoidia bacterium | reverse complement strand
GGCTACGAAGAACGCCTCGAAGCGTCGATGCGCCTGGGCGCCTCCGTTCTCGACATCCTCCGCATCGGCGCCATGATCCAGCTGCTCGCCCGAGGCGAAGCAGCGGACGCGGGCGAAGCCGCCAGGCGGATGGGCATCGAGCAAGCGGCCTAGTTCTAGTCGGGTAGCTGTTGAAGCGCGGACGTGTCGCCTACCGGGCGCGCTCCGGGGGGCGTCGTATTCGCGGAGAACGCGTGCGACTGGGGAGCCATCGGTCAGTTCAGGATCGCGGCCCGTGCGGAGAGCCGCGCGAGAATCGGGCGGCGACCTACGCCGAGAGCCACATCCGGCGGCGGCGCTCACGATCCTGCTTCGCCTGGTTGAGGTTCGCGACGGCGGCCGCGAGCAAGTCGTCCGCCTCCGTCATTGCCGGCTCGGAGGTCGCCGCACCGGAGCAGACGCCCGCCCAGAGCGAGATCTGGCGCCCATTGACTTCGGCTGATGCCGATTGTCGGGACAGCCGTTCCTCCAGGCGGTCCATGAACGCGCGCACGCCCTCATCGCCGCAGTCCATGAGTAGGACCCCGAACTCATCGTCGCCCAGGCGGCTGACGACGTCGTTATAGCGCTTCGTTTCGTCGGCGCAGCGCGCCACGTGCCGCAGGACCTCGTCGCCGGCGCGGACGCCGTATTCCTTGTTCACCGCCGTGAGGTTATTGACGTCCACGAGGACAATCGACACGCTCTTGCCCATCCGCCGCGTTCGGGCGAACTCGTCGCCCAGGCGGCGGCTGAAGACGTTGAACGTCGGCAGGTTCGTCAGCAAGTCGTTCGCCGCTTCGTCGTCGTCCCGGTGGCGGGGCTCGGCTGCAAGGTCGCCGCGCCAATCCGGCACGCCGCCGTGCGTCACGAGGAATACCGTTACGACGAGCAAGCCCGTCATGCCAAGCGCCACCATGAACGGGACGTGCGGGAGCGAGCTGAACTCATCGATCAGTACGGCAAGAACCACGCCGGCCCAGGCGAGCGCCATCAGCCGCACGGCGACCGATGCCCAGGCGATGCCGCGTCGGGCAGGCTCGGGCCTTCCCACCGGCGTATGCGATGGCTCGACGGTGGGCGTGTCAGTTCCAACAACACGCAGATGCGGCGCGCGGCGTTCGCTCACAGGACGACCCCCTTACCTACACCAATACATCGGCACCGAGCGCCCCCTCTGTACGCCTCTCGGCCCCGTTCCTGCGACTAATTTGAGCCCAACGCAGGTTCCCGCGTAGCCTCAGGTGCCGTGTTATAGTGCATGCGCCAATCGGGAGACGTATATCGGGAGGGACGGTGATGCAGATCGATTGGGACAAGACCATCGATGACATCTTTTCCGACAAGATCTCCTGCCTGCGCTGTGGCACCCTGAACTCCACGCTCGTCGCCGGCTATACCCGGTCGCCTGCGGCCGCGGATTACTCCCCGCGCGTCCACAATTGCAAGAACAAGGAAGAATGCGACGCTCGCCGCCTCGTCGTGGTCTGTGAGCCGTGCGCTCGCGAACTACGCCTCCGGGCGAACCCCGTCGACCAGGAAGGCATGATGAGCCTGCTCATCAACGATTGCCGCAAAGACCTGGAGGACTGCCTCGACTATCTCGCCGATTACTGGCAAGAGGATCTCGACATCGACCCGAGTGAGGCCAGCAAGCGCCTCGAAGAGGTCGAGCCGGACATCTTCGCCGAGGAAGACGCGTGGCGCCAAAAGCTTGAAGAGGAATATCTGAGCTACCACCGCTGGTACCGCGATCACGATGTCCGCGTGCCCAATCCAGGCTGGCGCAACGAGTACGTCGAGGAGATCATCTCCCTCGGCTACGCCACGCTCCTCGGCGATTAGTCGCGACGACCGCCATCCCGGCTATGACGCGGCAGCGAGCTGCCGATCGAGTACTTCGATGATCCGCGCCCGGAGCAGGTCAAGGCCCCAGCGCTTCTCCGCCGACACCAACACCGCATCCGGCACGTTTGCCGTGAGCCCGCCCTGGAACGACGCCAGTTCAGCGAATGAGCCCACGGTGCGACCCTCGGCGTCTGGCACCTGGTCCACCTTGTTCAGTACTGTCACACGCGGCTTCTCCGCCAGGCCGAGGTCGCGGAGCGTGTCCTCCACCGTCTGCGACTGAGACGCAGCGTCCGGATGCGTGATATCGACGACATGCACCAGCAGCGCCGCGTCCGCAAGCTCCTCGAGCGTCGCGCGAAACGCCGCCACAAGGCCCGTCGGCAGTTTCTGGATGAATCCTACGGTGTCGGTGAGCAGCGCCGGATGCGTCCCGTCGAGATGGATGCGCCGCGTCAGCGGATCCAGCGTGGCGAACAACTGGTTCTGGACGTACACGCTGTCGTCGCGCGTCAGGGCACGCATGAGCGTGCTCTTGCCGGCGTTCGTATAGCCGACGAGCGCCACCACCGGCACTCCCTCGCGCTCCCGGCGCCGGCGATACAGCGAGCGCTGCGTGCGAATGTCCTCGATCTGCTCCTTGAGCTTCTGGATTTTCTTGCGAATGATCCGGCGGTCGGTCTCGATCTGCGTCTCGCCAGGGCCGCGGACGCCGATTGCGCCCGGTGCACCGCTCCGCCCACCAAGCCGCTCCAGGTGGCTCCACTGTCCCTTCAGGCGTGGCATCACGTACTCGGACTGCGCCAGTTCGACCTGCAGCCGGCCCTCACGCGTCCGCGCTCGCACGGCGAAGATGTCGAGGATCAGCGCCGTGCGGTCGAGCACCTTCACCTTCAGCTCATCTTCGATCGACTTCTGCTGCGAGGGACTGAGTTCGTCGTCGAAGACGACCATCGTATAGCCGTCGCCGTCCTCGCGCAGCGCCTTGATCTCGTTGAGCTTGCCCTTGCCCACGTATGTCGAAGGATGCGGCGATTCGAGCCGTTGCAGCGCACGCCCGGCGACGACGGCGCCCGCCGTCTCGACGAGCAGAGCCAGTTCGTCCATCGAAGACTCGGCGCGCCATCGCTCCCGCTCGCTCGTACGCTGGACGCCGACGAGGTATGCACGTTCCGGTGCTTCCGCTGTGGTGTGGAGTGGTCGTGCGATAGATCTGCCTCCCGTGCCTGCCGCTCCGATCAGCGTATCAGACCGCGCGGAGGCGAATCGCTACACCAGGGCCGGCAGCGCCGCGATGCGCCGCAGCCCCTCATCGAGCCGGTCGTCTGACAACGTGAGCGACAGGCGCACGTAGCCCTCGCCGTGGACGCCGTAGCCGTTGCCCGGCGTCACAATCACGGCCGCCTCGTCAAGCAGCCGCTCTGCGAACTGCGCCGAGCTCATGCCGCCGGGCACGCGCGCCCAGACGTACAGACTCGCCTTCGGAGGCGTCACCTGTAGCCCCAATCCGCGCAGGACATCGACCACACGGTCGCGGCGGCGTTGATAGATCGCGTTGTGTCCCGCAATGTCGCCCTGCGGCCCGTCCAGCGCCGCGATTGCCATCCGCTGGATCGCCTGCGCCGCGCCTGAGTCCAGGTTCGACTTCACCCGCATCAGCGCGTCAATGATCTGGGCATTGCCGACTGCCATGCCGATGCGCCAGCCCGTCATGTTGTAGCTCTTCGACAGCGAGTGGAACTCGATGCCAACCTCCATTGCGCCCTTCGCTTGCAGGAAGCTCACGGGACGGTATCCGTCGTACGCGACCTCGCTGTACGGGCCGTCGTGGCAGATGGCGATGCCGTGCTTCGTGGCGAAGGCCACGGCGCGCTCGAAGAACGCGATGTCTGCGACGGCGCCCGTCGGGTTGTTCGGATAGTTCAGCCACAGCACCTTCGCCCGCGACGCCACATCGGCCGGAACGGCGTCGAAGTCCGGCAGAAAGCCGTGGTCCTCGAGCAGCGGCAACTTGTACGACGTCCCGCCCGCAAACATCGTGCCGATCTCGTACACCGGGTACGCCGGATCCGGCACCAGCGCCACATCGCCGGGATCGATGAAGCACAGCGCCACGTGGCCGATGCCCTCCTTCGAGCCGATCAGCGACATCACTTCCTTCGCCGGGTCGAGCGTCACGCCGAAGCGATGCTCGTACCAGCGCGCGACCGCCGCCCGGAACTCGGGCAGCCCCTCCGTCTCGGGATAGCGATGGTTCGCCGGATCGCGCGACGCCTCCGCCAGCGCACCGAGGATGTGCTGCGGTGTTGGCAAGTCAGGATCGCCGATGCCGAACGACACGACATCGATCCCCTCGGCCTTCTTCGCGGCGACCTTCTTGCTGATCTGCGCAAACAAGTACGGCGGCAGCTTCTCGATTCGGTCAGCGAACTTCATGTCTCATGCCTTTGGTGGAACCACGAATCTGCGGGAGATCGCACGCAAGCCCCGCAGTTGCGATCTATTGAGATTCGCACAACGTGACTCCTCAGACAATCGAAGCTATTCAGCCGCTGTCGGTTCGCCGAACTGGGCTGGGGCGATCCGCAGCCCTTCCTGCGGTGCCGTCACGTACATCACCGCCGACAACCCCGTCCGCTCCCGATACGGCGCCACCACATCCCGTGCGAACGCGCCGATGCTGTCCGCACGAACCAGGTTCACAGTGCAGCCGCCGAAGCCGGCGCCGGTGAGC
The DNA here is from genome assembly GCA_031430415.1 of Dehalococcoidia bacterium. Lineage (GTDB taxonomy): Bacteria > Chloroflexota > Dehalococcoidia > DSTF01 > JACRBR01 > JANPBN01. Next base: position 4,941 of record JANPBN010000576.1, on the reverse strand, counting down.
CGCGCGCCAAGGACGTAGGGCTGCGACGTCGCCAGCCCGGTCAGCAGATCGAGCTGCGGCGAGCTGACCTCGTAGTCGTTTCGCAGGCTCAGGTGCGACTCCACCATCAGTTCTCCGAACCGGGCAAAGTCGTCACGGTCGAGCGCATCCGCCGCTGCCGCGACCCGCTCGATCTCGGTGACGACGTGCCGCGCGCGATGCAGCGGCGTGCTCCCGTCGTCCATCACCACCGCCAGCTGCGCCGACGTCACGTCTCGCAATGACGTAAGTGCCGGCCGCGCGAGTTCGTGCCGAAGGATCGCGACGGCTTCGTTGCACTCGCGCCGTCGCTCGTTGAAGGCGCTGGTCACCAGCTCCCGCTTCACGGCGCTGTTCGCGATGACGATCGCCAGGCCCGCTTCGGCGAGCCGCAGCGGCACGTGCCGATACGCCAGCGTGCGGCAGTCCAGCAGCAGCGCGGTGTCTCGCCGCGAGAGCGCGGAAGCGAACTGATCCATAATCCCGCATTGCACACCGACGTACTCGTTCTCCGCACGTTGACACAGCAGCGCGAGCGCAACATCGTCGAGCGCGATGCCGAACGCGGCCCGAAACGCGCCTGCCACAGCGACCTCCACCGCCGCCGACGACGATAGCCCGGCGCCCTGCGGTACGTCGCCGGCATACGCGATGTCGATGCCCCGCACCTCGAATCCGCCGTTCGTCAGCGCCCACGCGATGCTGCCGGGATAGTCAACCCAAGCGGCAACGCCATACCGCCACGGGGCGAGATGCGCGTTCGGATCGATACTCACGAAGCTGATCGCCTCGGCGAGATCAACGGAATGGAACGATGCTGGGACGCTCCGTCCATCCTCGCGCCGCCGCCACGCGCACAGCACGCTGCGATCAATCGCGAAGGGCAGCACGAGTCCTTCGTTGTAATCGACGTGCTCGCCGATGAGGTTGACGCGGCCCGGCGCCTCGGTGAGGCCGTCCGGCGCCTGCCCGTACTGCGCCTCAAACGCACGAACGACCGCGTCGACGCGCTCGGCGTGCCGTCGAGGCGAATCGATCAGGTCGGCGCTCACGGCGTCGCCCTGCGACCGAGCGCGTCGCGCAGCTCCTCCGCCTTCTCCTCCGGCGCGGTGTCGTTGATGTACGTCCCGGCGCCCGTCTCGACGCCCGCGAGATACTTCAGTTTGTCACGCGTCCGGTGCGGCGGCAGGAACTCGATGTGTAGGTGCTCACCGGCGCGGACCTCGCCATCCGTGGACGCCTGGTGCATCGACATCGTGTACGGCATCGCGAAGTCCCAGAGCGCGTCATACGCCGCCTGCACGTCGCGCACGATGGCCGCGAGCCCGTCACGCTCGCCATCAGAGAGATCCAGCAGCGATCCGCGATGCTCCGTCGTTGCTATATGCACCTCGTACGGCACACGCGCCGCAAACGGCACATAGGCCACGAATCCCGGACGCTCCGCGACGATGCGAACGCCGCGCGCGAGTTCCGCCGCGACGACATCGCACATCAGGCAAGCGCCGTTATGCGCCGACGCGTGTCGCTCAGCGGCCAGGTGTTCGGTTACGACGCGCGGAGGCACGAAGGGAAAGGCATAGATCTGTCCATGCGGGTGAGTCAGCGTGACGCCGATCTCTTTACCGCGATTCTCGAAGATGAACACGTACGCGACTTCCGGCCGCGCCGCCAGTTCGCCATAGCGATCGGCCCATACATCCACCAGGCGACGCACCTGCGATTGCGATAGCCCGGCCAGCGTGGCGTCGTGCTCCGACGAGTACAGCACGACCTCGCAGACTCCGTGTGCATGCCCGCGACGCTCCAACGCGCCGTCATCAGCAACGCCGGGCGCATCGGGGCGAAAGCTCGGCCAGCGGTTCTCGAACACGGCGATCTCGTAGTCCGGAGACGGAATCTCGGTCGGAAACGCGTCAGTGGATGCCGTAGGGCACAGCGGGCAATACTCCGCCGGCGGCAAGAACGTGCGCCCCTGCCGGGCGGTCGAGACCACGACCCACTCACCGAGCAGTGCGTTCCAGCGCAACTCCACCCGTTCCTGCCCACGCTCCTGCTCAGCCGATGCGAGCACGCGCGGTACCGGGCAGTCGAACGAATAGTAGGTAACGTACCGGCCATCGGCCCGGTCGAAGCGCGTCTTTCCCACGCCCGAAGTCTAGGCGATCGCTCAGCACCGCGCGCTTGTGAATCTGCCATCGAGGGTCGACAATAACTCTCGCCGTCTTATGCCGGAGGTTCGATGAGTTCACCCGGGCAAACCCGTTGACAACGGTCCGGCGCGAGCGTATCGTAGCTGTTGCTCCGAGTTGCTGAGCGCGACTCCGGTGGACAAACCCGACGGTACCACGATTCAGGCGAAGGCTTCGGCCGGTGCCTTGTGGATCGAATCGGGGGAGGTTGAGACCGGATGCTGCCCGCAAGGTTACTCGGGGCGATTTCATTTTCCGAGACGCAGGGATCGCGGCGCTTGCACTGCCGTCTCCGCGCGCGGACAATGCGCTCCATGACGACTGGCTGCGAGATCTGCGAGCGCCTGCCGCGTATGACGGCCGAGAATCCGTACCTTGTCGCCGAACTCGAGACTGGCTATGCCGTGCTCGCCGACAACCAATACATCCCCGGCTACGCCATCTTCCTCAGCAAGACCTGCGTGCCCGAATTGCACGATCTGCCGCCGCCTACGCGATCCCGCTTCCTCGAGGAGATGGCGACGGTCGCCGAGGCGGTGTTCCGCGCATTCGCGCCGCGGAAGCTGAACTACGAGCTGCTCGGCAACTCCGTGGCGCACCTGCACTGGCACATCTTTCCGCGCTACGACGACGATGCGAACCCGCGATGGCCCGTCTGGAACAACCAGGCGTTTCTCGACGCGCAGGGCGGAGCCGTCGATCACGCGGCTCTGGCGGGCCGGCGCGCTGAATTGGGCCGCGCACTCGACGAAGTGCGCGCGGCACGCTGATGCTCATCCCGCTCCCACCGCAGCCCGCCGCGCTTCCGTTCCCGACCAGCGATTGGCAGCAGGCTCCCGAGCCACCGGCCGTCACGACCCTTCTCGACGCCACGTTCGCCGACCCGCAACCTGCCGACACCGCTCGCACCGACGCGATGGTCGTCGTGCACCGCGGCCGCATCGTCGCCGAACGCTATCGCGCGGGACTCGGCGTCAACGACACGCTCCCGTCGTGGTCGATGGCGAAGAGCATCCTCCACGCCGCCGTCGGCGTGCTCGTCCGCGACGGTCGCGTCGATATCGCCCAACCCGCTGTAGTGCCCGAGTGGCAATCCGGCGGCGACCCACGTGCACGGATCACGCTCGACCATCTGTTGCAGATGACGCCCGGCCTCCGCTTCGCTGAGGACTACGTGCGCGATGACGTCTCCGACGTGATCAAGATGCTCTTCCGCCCAGGCGCCGATGACACCGGCGGTTTCGCCGCCAACTTCCCGCTCGATCACACGCCTGGTACCGTCTCGAACTACTCCAGCGGCACGAGCAACATCATCGCGCGCATCGTCCGCGACATCGTGGGCCACGACGAGGCCTACGCCGGATTCCTCCGCCGCGAGATCTTCGATCGCATCGGCATGACGACCGCGCTGCCGAAGTTCGATCGCTCCGGCACGTGGATCGGATCGTCGTATTGCTTCGCCACGGCGCGAGAGTTCGCGAAGTTCGGGCTCCTCTACATGCGAGACGGAGTCTGGGACGGCGCGCGCATTCTCCCCGAAGGCTGGGTCGACTACGCCCGCACACCCGCCGCCGCGCAGCCAACGGACACGCCAAGAGGCTACGGCGCCCACTGGTGGCTGCTCGACCACGACGACCTCGGCACCTTCTTCGCCAGCGGCTACCTCGGCCAATACATCTTCGTCGCCCCGGCGCTGGACGTCATCGTCACGCGCAACGGCGAGACGTCGGCCGCCTCGCGCCCAAACGTCGTCGAACTTGCGCGTCAGATCATCGACGTGTTCCGGTAGACAACAACCCATCCGGCGCAACCAGTTCGTCCTCACCGCCGTCCGATCGGCGTCGCAGCAGCGCCTGCGGCACCAAAATCCCGACGTGGCTCCCCTTCTTCCCAAGAATTTGGAGAGGGGACGGGGGTGAGGTACGCCGCAACATCATCGACGTGTTTCGGTAGACAACAACCCATCCGACGCAACCAGTTCGTCCTCAGCGCCGCCCGATCGGCGTCGCGGCAGCGCCTGCGCCACCGAAATCCGACGTGGCTCCCTCTCCAAGAACTTGGAGAGGGGGCTGGGGGGTGAGGTTCTCTAGTTCCCGAAATCCCAGCTCAAGCCCTGGTGGTACCGCTTGAGCACGTTCTTCGCGATGAGGATCTTGTGCACTTCGTCCGGCCCGTCGGCGATGCGTAGCGTTCGCGCGCCCTCGTACATCCCGGCCAGCGGCAGGTCGCCCGAGACGCCCGCCGCGCCCCACACCTGTATCGCCCGGTCGACGACGCGGTGATACGCCGCCGGCACGAAGATCTTGATCGCGGAGATATCCGTCCGCGGATCGCCGCCGCTCTCCATCACCTCGGCGCAGTGAATCGTCATCAGCCGCGCCGCCTGGATGTCGATGTACGAGTCGGCGACGAAGCCCTGCATGAACTGCTTCGTCTCGAGCCGTCCGCCGTGCACCTCACGCGCCATCAGCCGCTCGACCATCAGGTCGAATGCGCGCCACATCTGCCCGATCGAGTTCATGCAGTGGAAGACACGCCCCGCGCCGAGGCGATCCTGTGCGGCCTGGTGCCCGGAACCGGTCGACCCGAGCTGATTCGTCACCGGCACGCGGACGTTGTCGTAGACGATCTCGCAGTGGTCGCTGTCGCGTCCCCACACCGGCACGCCACGAATGATATTCACGCCCGGAGTGTCCTTCGGCACGATGATCTGCGTCATCTTGCCGTTGCG
>JANPBN010000575.1:0-5724 GCA_031430415.1 Dehalococcoidia bacterium | reverse complement strand
CCGGGGAGCCAGTGGGAGATCGCTGGAGTGCTTCGCGCGCGGATCCTGGAGGCGTTCCAGCGCGAAGGCATCAAGACGCCCTGGGGGTAGGCTACGCGGCGCTACGCGGCGGCGCGGGCGAGAGCTTCGAGGAGGTCGGCGACGAGCGTGGGCTGGGAGAAGAAAGGCGAGTGGCTCGTGTCCCACTCGACGACGCGGGTGGCGCGCAGAGACATGCGACGCTGAAGCTCCGGCAGGATCGTGCGGTCCCGGCCCGTCACGACGAAGACGGACGGGATGGTCTTCCATGCGAATGCGGCTGCGGGCTCTGGTGTGCCGAGCCACATCGCTCGGAGGTGGGCGATGGCCCAGGCGCGCGAGGCCTCGTCGCAGTCGTTGAAGAACACGTCCGCGGCCAGCGCGACGTCCAGCGCCGTTCGGCCGTCCGGCTGAGGGCGCAGCACCGCAAGCACGGGTGAATCCGGCACGCTCGTCGTGAGAGCGACTACGGTTTCGCCCTCGTCCGGCATGAACGCGGCGAGGTAGACGAGTTGGCGCACGCCGGGGTGCCCTGCGGCGCCTTCTGAGATGACGAAGCCGCCGTACGAGTGTCCGCAGACGACCGTCGGGCCGTCGATCGCGTCGAGCGCGGTGCGCAGCACGGCGGCGTCATCGTGGAGCGTGGCGGGCGAGGCACTCTTGTCGTCGCACGTCGGGAGGTCGAGGGCGATCCACGGGATGCGACGAGCCTCGAGCAGCGCGGTGACGCGCTCCCAACACCAGGCTCCGTGCCATGCGCCGTGTACGAGGACGACCGTCGCGGGCAAGTTAGCGCGTCGCCTCGTCGAGCATCCGGATGACTTCCTTTATCGTCTCTTGACGCCAACCACCCCAGATGGGGCCGTTCTGAAAGTCGATGTACTCCTGCTTGGCGGCCGCCGCTTCGTCGGGCGTGGCGTCGGGTTTGCGCATGCGCTGATACATTGGCGCGAGGTCGTGCATCTGGTCATTCGCGAGAACCGGGCGCTCGATGAAGTGTCCGAGGTACGTCTGATCCTTTGAGTAGAAGACGGCGACGGGGATCGATTCGAACTCGCCGCCCTTGAGGAACTCGGCGATGATGTCCTTGTTCTCGTCGCGCGGGAAATACTTCATGTCGAGGCCCGTCGCTTCGGCGAGGCGGGCAAAGACGGGCGCGCCGCGGAACACATCGGGACACCAGTCTTCGCCGATGACGAGGAGCTTCGCTGGGCCTTTGGGGCGCGCCATGAGCGCCATGAAGGCGGCGATGTCCTCGGGCGCGACGGTCATCGCGTCGTAGTTCTCCTGGAAGCGCTTCTGGTTGCGCTCGACCTTTGCGACGTAGTCGTGATAGTCGAGGCCCTGTGCGAATCGCTCCGCCGTGACGACGCTCTCCGTTTGCTGCACCATAAACCACCTCTTGCTGTGCGAATCGTCTGCGCATTGCGGCTGCGGTCGGTGCCCGGCGGAGCCGATCCGGCCAGAACTCCACTGTAACATCTACAGCGCCTCACGGTGCAATAGGGCGCGTGCGGAGCCGTGCTATCCTCAGATCGTGAGTTCGGATTCGACCTTCGATGCGCCAGGAAGCCGGGTGTCGTTTCGTCAGCGCATCTCGGCGCGTTGGCGGAACGACGTTTTGTTCTTCTCGATCGCGCTCCTGATCATCGCCGCGGATCAGTTTACGAAGTGGCTCGTCCGCAGCAATCTCGGTCTCTACGAGACCTGGCCGGCCGATCCAGACGCGTTCTTTCGTATCATCCACGTCACGAACAGCGGCGCCGCGTTTGGCATTCTGCCCGGCAAGACGACGTTCCTGCTCATTACGAGCTCGCTCGGTCTGATGGCCATCGTCCTCTATTACATCTTCCCGCCGATGGATCATGGGCTGATCCGGCTCGCGCTCGGTATGCAGCTCGGCGGGGCAGTGGGCAACCTGATCGACCGCGTGCGCGTCGGCGAGGTTACGGACTTTGTCGATGTGGGCGGCTTCCCGACCTTCAATGTGGCGGATGCCAGCATCAGCGTCAGCATTGCGGCGGTGCTGCTGTTCTTCGCACTGAACGGCGATGCGACGAAGGATGATCCGGCGTCTCTACCTCCGGCCTCGACCCCAACGCCCGATGGATGACCTGATCGCGGAGGTCGGCGGAGAGCGGCTCGATGTATTCATCGCGCGGCGCTTGCCGGACCTGACACGCGCTCGCGTGCAACGGCTGATCGAGGACGGACACGTTGCCGTCGCCGGATTGCGGCGGAAGCCGTCGATGCGGCTCGATGCGGGGCAGACCGTGACAGTCGACATTCCGCCTCCTCTGCCCGCCGAGGCGCAGCCCGAAGCGATCCCGCTCGACGTGCTGTACGAAGACAGCGACCTGCTGGCGGTAAACAAACCTCCGGGAATGACGGTGCATCCGGGGCCGGGGCACGCTTCGTCGACGCTCGTGAATGCAATTCTCGCGCATTGCGATGATCTCTCGGGCATCGGCGGCGTCATGCGACCGGGCATCGTGCACCGGCTTGATCGCGACACGTCGGGTGTCATTCTCGTCGCGAAGAACGACGCGTCGCACCAGTCGCTCGCCGGGCAGCTCAAGGAGCGGACGGTCGAGAAGACGTATATCGCGCTGGTGGAGGGCACGCCGAAGCCCGCCGAGGGCATCATCGATGCGCCGATCGCGCGCGACCCTCGGCGACGCGAACGCATGGCCGTCATCGAAGGCGGCCGCGATTCCGTGACCCGCTACCACCTCATCGAGCGGTTCGATGGCATGTCGCTCGTGGAGGCGCAGCCGAAGACCGGCCGGACGCACCAGATTCGCGTGCATTTCGCGGCCATCGGGCACGCGATCGTTGGCGACCGCGTGTACGGCAAGGCTTCGCCGATCGTGCGTCGGCAGTTCCTGCACGCGCGTCAGATCTCGTTCGATCACCCAACAACAGGCGCGCGCATGACGATCGACGCGCCGCTCGCGGCCGATCTGGATGATGCGCTGCGCCGGCTGCGGCAGCCAGCGTCCTGAGGGCTGTGGGGACGCCGCTTTGCGTGGCGATCACATGAGCAAAGAACCCACGCTATGGACCAGCGGCGAGGTGTACGAGCCGTACGTCGGTCGGTGGAGCCGCGGCGTCGCGCCCAAATTTCTGAACTGGCTCGCGGAGGCGCCGGCGCAAGACTGGGTCGATGTGGGGTGCGGAACGGGTGAACTCAGTCGTGCGATTCTCGAGTCGGGGGATCCTCGTTCGGTTCGCGGCGTCGATCCGTCGGCTGCCTTCGTCGCCTTCGCGCAAGATCGAATACGGGATGACCGGGCGGCGTTCACGAACGGTGATGCGCAGAGCCTGCCGTACGCAGATGGCAGTGCGGATGTCGTTGTGTCCGGACTCGTTCTCAATTTTGTCCCCGACCCCGTCAAGGTGGTGCTCGAGTCTGCGCGTGTCGCGCGCCCGGGCGGAACCCTGGCCGCGTACGTTTGGGACTACGCAGGCGAGATGCAGATGATGCGCTACTTTTGGGACGCTGCCAGACAACTCGATCGAGCGGCCGATGAACTTGACGAAGGGCAGCGCTGCGCGATCTGCACCGCCGAGACCCTCAGGGATTTGTTCTCGGCCGGGCATCTCGACCAAGTGGAGTCTTGCGCGATTGATGTTCCGACGGTGTTCGCCGATTTCGACGACTATTGGTTGCCGTTCCTCGGCGGGCAGGCGCCAGCGCCACGGTATGCGATGTCGCTGAGCGAGCGTCGCCGGAATGAACTGCGCGACCTCATCCGCGCGAGACTACCGATTGCTTCCGATGGCACGATCCCGCTGATCGCGCGGGCGTGGGCGGTGAGGGGCACTTGCCAGACGCGCGCGTGACCGAGATGCGCTTCGCCGAGGCGCCTGGAAACGCGCTAGACGAGCGAGGCGGGGTCGACATCGACCTGCCAGTACTGGGGCAGGAGGAAGTCGCGCACGAGTGCGGCGGGATCGCGTCCACGGAGGACGATCTGCCAGCGCCACCGGCCTCGGACGCGCGGAACGTATGCCGGCGACGGTCCGAGCAGCTCGCTGTCAGAACCCATCTCCTGGCGCCGTTGGCTGAGCGCCCGGTGCACGCGGACGGCCTCCTCCCGCGCGAACCTCTCGTTCGTGTGGGAGAAGAGCAGCCGCACGAGGCGCGCATACGGCGGGTACCGGTGCTCACGACGCGACTCCAACTCGGCTGCCGCGAAGCCTTCGTAGTCGTAACGTGATGCGGCGTCGACGGCGTAGTGGTCCGGCTGATACGTCTGGATGATGACGCGACCGGCGCGCTCACCTCGGCCCGCGCGGCCTGCTACCTGCGTGAGCAACTGGAATGTGCGCTCGCCGGCGCGGAAGTCGGGCAGGTGGAGGCCGACATCGGCGTTGATGACGCCGACGAGGGTGACGGCGGGCATGTCGAGTCCCTTCGCGAGCATCTGTGTGCCGATGAGGATGTCGGCGTCATGCGCGAGGAACGACGCGAGGATGCGCTCGTGTGCGTGGCGGCCGCGCGTGGCGTCGCGATCCCATCGCAGGAGGCGGGCGTGGGGGAAGGTACGAGCGGCTTCGGCCTCGACCTTCTCGACGCCGGCGCCCATGAGGCGGACGCGCGGGCTGCCGCAGGTACGACAACTGATGGGCAGCCGCGTCTGGCGGTTGCACTGGTGGCAAACGAGACGGTCGTACTGGCGATGAAACGTCAGCGCGACGTGGCAGCTGCTGCAGGCGGGCACATAGCCGCAGTCACGGCACTGGACGTGACCGGCGAGGCCGCGCCGGTTGAGAAACAAGATCACCTGCTCATCCGCACCGAGGGCGCGTTCGATGGATACCTTCAACTCGGCGCTGAACATGCTGCGGTTGCCGGACTTCAGCTCGTCTCGCAGATCGACGACGGAGATTTGCGGCATGGCGACTGATGCCTCGGGCCGCGTGACGCCATCGGCGCCCGTGACGGGACGGATGCGCTCCGGCAGCGAAAGCAGGTGATACACGCCACGCGTCGCGCGTTCGTAGGACACGACATCTGGCGTGGCGCTCCCGAGCACGACGGCGGCATTCTTGATGCGACCGAGCTCGATGGCGACATCGCGCGCGGAGTAGCGCGGGGACGGCTCCTGCTGCTTGTATGTCCACTCGTGCTCCTCATCGACGACGATCAGCCCGAGATCCGGCTGAGGCGCGAAGACGGCCGAGCGCGGGCCGATGACGACGTCGTAACGTCCTGCCGCAATGCCGTGCCACTGGTCGAAGCGTTCGCCACCGGTGAGACCGCTGTGCAGGACGGCGACGCGGTCGAAGCGCTCGCGGAACCGGCGTACGGTCTGCGGCGTCAGTGCGATCTCCGGCACGAGGACGATCGCGCGGCGGCCGCGCCTCAGGCAGTTGTCGAGCGCTTGCAGGTACACCTCGGTCTTGCCGCTGCCGGTGACTCCGTGGAGCAGAAACGTTTCGTGGCGGCCGGAGTCGAGCGCGGCCGCGATGGCAGAAGCCGCGTATTCCTGGTCAGGCAGGAGAGTGGCCGCCGGGCGGCGGACGACATGCATCGCGTCGAGTGGATCGCGTTCGATCGCGTCCTCTCGGATCTCGATGGCGCCGATCGACGCAAGCCAGCGCGAGGTGGACGAGTCGACGCCGCGTGCGCGCAGGTCGGCGAAGGAGAGTTCCGTTGCCTCGGCCAGCACGGAGATGGCCGCCTCGGCGGACCGTGCG
>JANPBN010000574.1:0-2964 GCA_031430415.1 Dehalococcoidia bacterium | reverse complement strand
CTTAGGCTTTTACGAACTGGGCATCGGTGAACCGATCGCCGTCAGCGCGCAGCACGGACACGGCGTTGCCGATGTGCTCGACATGATCGTCGACACGCTGCCGCCGGCCGATGAGGCGCCGGAGCAGGATCGCGGCCTGCGTCTCGCGATCGTCGGGCGGCCCAACGTCGGCAAGTCTTCCCTACTGAACGCTGTGCTCGGCGAGGATCGCGTCATCGTCAGCGACGTGCCGGGCACGACCCGCGACGTCATCGACACCCCGTTCGAGTACGAGGGCCATTCGCTCGTGCTGCTCGACACGGCTGGACTCCGGCGCCGGGGCAGCATCGAGAAGGGCGTCGAGAAGCACTCGGCGCTGCGCGCGCGCAAGGCGATCGAGCGCGCCCAGATTGCCATTTGCATGTGGGACATGGTCGAAGGCTTCACGGCGCAGGATGCGCACGTCGTCGGCTTCGCGCTCGATGCATTCCGCGGCGTCATCGTCGCGGGAAACAAGCGCGATGCGGTGAACCCCAGCGAGGAGCAGGTCGAGGAGTGGGACAAGCGGCTGCGCTTCAAGCTGAAGTTCGCCCCGTGGCTGACGACGCGGTTCGTTTCAGCGATGACGGGCGAGGGCGTGGAGGAGCTGCTCGAAGAAGCGGTGCGCATCGGCGCCGAGCGGCTGCGGCGCATCGAGACCGGACCACTCAACCAGATGATCCGTCGCGCCGTCGCGGAAAAGCCGCCGCCGGTGCCATCGAAGGGCAAGCGGCTCAAGCTGTTCTACGTGACGCAGGCCGAGGTCGATCCGCCGACCTTCGTCTTCTTCGTCAACGACGCCACGATGATCCACTTCAGCTACCGGCGCTACATGGAGAACGTCATCCGCCGGTCGTTCGGCTTCGAAGGCACGGCGATCCAGCTGGTCTTCCGCGGGAGAAACGAAGAGTAGGTCCACCGCCGTTTGCCACTCGTTCGGTCCATTTGGCCCTCAAAACTGAGCACGGATCGTCGTAGGATCACCCTTGAAGGGTGGGTTTCCGATGCCAGGTCTACGACAGCAGCGCAAGAATTCACGATACCAGCGCATCAACAACCGGGTCTGGCTCTGGATCGTGGCGTCGGGACTGGTGCCGAAGCGATGGCCTGGCACGCCCGTGCTGGGGTCCGTCGCACTGGAGGTGCGCGGCCGGAAATCCGGCGTACTGCGCCAGGTGCCCGTGACGTGGGTGGAGGTCGCAGACCAGCGCTACCTCGTCGCGATGCTCGGCGAGGAGTCGGACTGGGTCCATAACGCGCGGGCCACCGGCGGCCACGTCACGTTCAAGCGCGGGAAGCGGCGCGACGCCTGTATCGAAGAGCTGCCGGTGGCGGATCGGGCGCCGATCATACAGGCGTGGTATCGCCGCACCGGACGGTCGACGCCCTCCCGGTACATCCACCTGCCACCTGACGCACCGCTCGCGGAGTTCGAGGGCATCGCCCCACGATGGCCGGTGTTCCGCATCACCTCTCCCGAAGCCATGCCCTGACGGAGGCAACCTTCCGGGCGGTTCTGGCGTTCTATGCGTAGCGCCCCGCGCGGAGGAACATGCGCCTTCGTCCCATTCAGCACTTGGCCGTGCTCGCGGCTGTCACAGCGGCGCTCCTCGCAGGCGCATGCCGCGGCACGTCCGGCGAACGCGCACCTGAACGGAAGGCCCCGTCCGTGGCGACGCCTCGTGTGATCGCGGCGCGCGTTGTGTGTAGCCTCGCCGCCGACAACCCGGCGGCGCGCAGCGTGGGTATCAGCGGCGCCGATGGCGCGCAGAGCGTCGAAATCGACGGCACGAGCACGTGGTTCTTCGGCGATACCGTTCGCAAGGGACCGGGCGGCCGGAAGGATGTCATCCACGCTGCCGTCGCCTCCTCGACGGACACAGACGCGTCAGACTGCATCGACTTGCGCTTCAAGCAGGCGAACCGTGAGGCCCAGCCGCTCTTCGCGAAGCTCGAAGAAACGACGGCGTGGCCCGACGGCGTGCTGGCGATGGACGACGGCTCGATCGCCTTCTACATGGTGAAGGCGCTCCGGGAGTCGCCGTTTTCCTGGCACATCAGCGCGGTCGGCCTGGGCCGCGTCGCTCCCGGCACGACGACGGCGGCCCGCATCACCGAGACGATCTGGGACGAGCACAGCGGCTTCGGCGCGCGGATCGCCGGTGTGCGCTCACCCGTGCGCGTCGGCGACGATGTTGTGGTGTACATCCGCACCGACGGTGGCGGCATCTTTGCGGCGCGCGCGCCGATCGCCCGCATGGCGGAGCGCGAGGCCTATGAGTATCGCGCCGGCGACCGCTGGGTGCGCGACGCGGCGGAAGCCGTGCCGATGTGGCCGGTGGAGCCGGGTGTCGTACCGGGCGACAACGGCGCGCAGGTGACCTACGACGCGAGTTCCGGGCGATGGCTCGCGCTGTACAACGGCGACCTCGCCTCGGTGCGGGTACGGACAGCGGCGGAACCGTGGGGGCCTTGGTCGGAGCCCGTCACATGGTTCGACTGCCGGCCGATCGTCGAGGACGTCTACCCCTACTGCTACTCGAGCGAGCTGCACACGCAGTACGACCGCGACGGCGGCCGCATCCGCTACCTGACGATGTCCAGCCAGCAGCCGTACGACGTAACGCTCGTCGAAGTCACGATGGGCGTGGCGATCCATGAGTGGCGCGGCCCAGACGACAGCCGACGCTACGCCGCATCGCAGCCGGATGGCTTCGCGGAGGGCGGCGTGGCGTTCTACGCATCAACGGCGCCGGCCGACGGATTCGAGGCGGTGTACGAGACGGTCACCACCACAGGCGGCGTCTATTCGTTCGACGCGCCCCGGGACGGCGGCATTCCCGCCTTCTACGCCTCACGCGATCAGCCGGACGGCGCACTTGTGGCACTTGAGCCGGTCTATCGCTGGCGGCGGGCCGGCTTCGAGGTGCTCGACATGGCGGAGCG
>JANPBN010000573.1:0-4761 GCA_031430415.1 Dehalococcoidia bacterium | reverse complement strand
AGCGAGTGGGAGACCGGCGCCTACCAGCCGCGCGGCGCCAGCGACCGCGTCCTGGGCATGGTCGCCGACGATTCAGGCTTCCGCTACGACCCGAACCCCCCGAAGAAGCAGCCGCGACGCCGGTCATGAGAGCACGCGCCTCAGCGCCGCCCGATCGCGATCGGGAGCGGCCTCCGAGCACCCCGATCGCGAAGCAGCACCTGACCGAGCGCCAGCTGACCGAACTGTGGCGTGGGCGGCGGTTTCCCGACGGCGCTCTCGTTACGGCGGCGGGCGTGCCCGTGACCGTTATCTATCAGGGGCGGGCGGGGCGCGGCCCGGGGCCAGACTTTCGCGGCGCCGTGATCGCCGGGCCGTCGGGATTGCCGGTGCGCGGCGATGTCGAACTGCATGTCAGAGCGTCGTCATTCCGGGCGCACGGACACCATCGCGATCCGGCGTACGCCAACGTCGTGCTCCACGTCGTCTTCGAGGACGGCGGCGCACGCGAAACGGCGTTGCCCGGCGGCGGCACGGCGCCCATCGTCGCGCTGGCGCCGTGGGTGGCGCGGCGCGCGGGCGAACTCGGGCACTGGCTGGCACGGCCGTTGCTCTGGCGCGAACCCTGCCACGACGCCGTGATGCGCCTCGGCGTCGAAGGCGCGCAGGCCGCCCTCGATGCCGAGGGCGACCGCCGTTTCGCTGGAAAGGCGCCACGCTTCGCCGAAGCCGTGCGTGCCGGCGGTCTGCCGCAGGCCCTTTACGAGGGACTGCTAGAAGCGCTCGGCTACGGCGGCAACGCGCCCTCGATGCTCCTGCTGGCGCGGCTGCTGCCGTGGCGCATGCTCGAAGCGCACGCGGCGGCCGCGCCGGAGCGGAAGATCGCGATCGAGTCGGCGTTACTTGGCGGCGCCGGGCTTCTGCCGTCGCAGCGGGCGCATCGCGGGCCCGTCGAGCCGTACGCCGAGGCGCTCGAGCGGGCGTTTTCGGCATCGGGACTGCCAGCGCTGCCGCCAGCGACATGGAAGCTCTGGGGGATCCGGCCGGAGAACGCGCCGGCGCGGCGCATCGCCGGCGCCGCGGCGCTCCTCGCCGGGGAACGCGGGCCGCTGGCGCTGCTCGACGCCCTCGCCGCCGGCACCGTCAACGAGGCAATCGCGCCGCTGATGCGGATATCTCCTGAGGGCTTCTGGCGCGGCCGCTACGACCTCTGCGCAGGCCCCGCGCCGAAGCTTCCGGCCGCGTTCATCGGGCGGGCGCGGGCGCTCGAGATCCTGGTCAACGTCGTACTGCCGGCAGCGACGGCCGGCGGCCGGGAGGACGAAGCACGCACGCTCTTCGCGAAGCTGCCGCGGCCCTCGGCGTACGGCGTCACGCGATTCCTCGAGAATGCGCTGGCCGCCGATGGCATCAAGGTGCCACTCAACGCGCGACGCTCTCAGGGCTTGCTGGCGCTCCATCGCGACTGGTGTACGCAGGGCGGTTGCGGGCGCTGTCCGCTGTCATAGCGCGACGCGCACTCGCGGTGTGTCACACACTCGCGGTGCGTCACACAAACCGCAGGGCCGGATTCGGGTCGAGCGCAAGGCCCGATGGCAGGTCGGCGCCGCGATAGTGCGCGCATGCCGCGATCATTGCGCCGTTGTCGGTGCAGAGCACGGGCGGCGGCGCGAACACCGGAACGGGCGAACGAGCGATCAGCGCCTCGCGCAGGGCGCCGTTCGCGGCGACGCCGCCGGAGAGCAGCAGACTGCGCGCGCCCTCACGCAGGGCAGCGTCCGCCGCCTTCTTCGACAGCACGTCGACGACGGACATCTGGAACGCCGAGGCGATCTCCGGCACCGGCGGTGCGGTGTCGTCGCCGCGTACGACGTGCAGAACGGCCGTCTTGAGGCCGCTGAAGCTGAAGTCATCGCTTCCCTTCAGCCAGGCGCGCGGCAGCCGCAGCCGCGGCTTCGTCGCGATGGTTTTGGCGGCGCGTTCGATCGCCGGTCCGCCCGGAAAGCCAAGTCCCAGGAGACGGCCAACCTTGTCGAACGCCTCGCCCGCCGCGTCATCGCGCGTCCGGCCGAGGCGCTCGTAGTCCCCGTGGCCACGCATCAGGATCAGGTCCGTGTGGCCGCCGGAGACGATCAGCCCGACGGCGGGCAGGTCCGGCGTACGGTAGTCCCGCCCAGCGATCTCGATCCAGTTGGCGTAGAGATGCGCTTCGAGGTGGTTGACGCCGATCACCGGCAGGTCGTGCGCCCAGGCCAGCGCCTTCGCCGTGTTGACGCCGACGAGCAGCGCGCCCGCCAGCCCCGGCCCGGCCGTCACGGCCACCGCGGCGAGATCGCGCCAGCCGCAGGACGCCTCGGCCAGTGCGGCGTCGATCACCTGCAGGATCACTTCCAGATGATGTCGCGACGCCACCTCCGGCACGACGCCGCCGTACTGTGCGTGAAGATGGAACTGCGAAGCGATCACATTCGACCGCAGGACGCGCCCGTCCTCGACGACCGCTGCCGCGGTTTCATCGCAGGATGTTTCGATGCCCAGGATCAGCATGGGTTGTTCTCTCACCACAGAGACGCAGAGTTCACAGAGGTCTTTTGATTGGTCAAAGCCGCATTCGAGTATTTCGGTAAAAGTGAATCCGCGCACGACCGCGATTCGCCCCAGCAGTCTCGATCAGCTCGATGCGCCTCGTCCATCTCATCGATCCAGCCTCTGCGACCTCTGTGTCTCTGTGGTGAAAATCCAGTCGTTACACCGGGAGCGGCAGGTCGATCGTATGGCGCTGGAGCTCGGCGTCGATGCGAGCAGCGGACGCTTCGTCCGGCTCGACGAGCGGCAGCCGGAACGGTCCGGCCGGAAAGCCGATGCGGTTCAGCGCATACTTCACGGGGATCGGGTTCGTCATGCAAAACAGCGCGTCGACCAGCGGCAGCAGGCGGCGGTGAATCGCGGCGGCCTCCTCGGTCTTGCCAGCCGTCTGCAAGCGCACCATCTCGGCGACCTGCCGGCCGACGAGATGCGAGATGACGCTGATCACGCCGTAGCCGCCCAGCGCGACGACGCCGAAGGTGTCCTCGTCGTTTCCCGACCAGATCCTGAAGCCGGGGCGCGCGTCTTCGATGATGCGGGCAATCTGCTGCAGGTCGCCGCTCGCCTCTTTGATGCCGGCGATGTTGCCGATCTGCGACAGGCGCACCTGCGTTTCGACGGTCATGTTGATGCCAGTGCGGCCGGGGATGTTGTACGGAATGCACGGCACGTCGAGCGCCTCCGCGATCGAAGCAAAATGGCGGAAGATGCCCTCCTGCGGCGGCTTGTTGTAGTAGGGCGCCGTGAGCAGCACGGCATCGGCGCCGGCGCGAACCGCCTCGCGCGAGAACTCGATGCTGTCAGCCGTGCAGTTGTCGCCCGAACCGGCGACCATCGGCGCCCGGCCGGCGACGGCCTCCTTCACTTCGCCCCAGAGGCGCACCTTTTCCGCGATCGTGATCGTCGGCGCCTCTCCCGTCGTGCCCGTAACCACGACGCCGTCGGAGCCGGAATCGAGCAGCGCGACGGCGAGGCGGCGCGCCTGCGCGTAATCGATCGCACCAGAAGGCGTGAACGGCGTGACCATGGCGGTGAGAACGCGTCCAAGCATGCGCGAGGCGCAGGTCAAGCATCAATAACAAACAGCAATACATGATCGCTGCCGTCGATCGTTGGCCTGCAGACCTCCTTCCCGCGTTGCTGTTTGCTGTCCTGCTGCTTGCTGCTTCCTACACCAGCCCGCGCGAGATCATCTCCTCGGCGATCTGGATCGCGTTGAGCGCGGCGCCTTTACGGATGTTGTCGCACGAGACCCACATCGCAATGCCGTTCGGGTTCGACATGTCGTTGCGAATGCGACCGACGTACACCTCGTCCTTGCCCGCGGCCGCAATGGGCATGGGATAGAGGCCGGCCCCCGGCTCATCCTGCACGACGACACCAGGGGCCGTGCGCAGAACATCGCGCACATCACCAGCCGACATCGGGCGCTCGAACTCGGCGTGGACCGCCACGCTGTGCGACTTGAACACCGGCACGCGCACACAGGTCGCGGATAGCGGCAGATCCGGCTCGTGCATGATCTTCCGCGTCTCCGCCATCATCTTCCATTCTTCCTTCGTGTAGCCGCTGTCCATGAAGGAGTCGACCTGCGGCAGCACGTTGAAGGCGATCTGATGCGGATAGGTATGCGGCAACGACTCGCGGCCCTCGGCCCAGGCGCGCGACTGATCTTCCAGTTCCGTGACTGCCGCCGAGCCGGTGCCGGACACGGACTGGTACGTGTCGGCGATCACGCGCGTCACGCGATTCTGTTGGTGCAGCGGCCACAGGCACATCACGATCGGCGTCGTCGAGCAGTTCGGGATCGCGAGGATGCCCTTGTGCTTCTCGACGTCCGCCGGGTTGATCTCCGTCACGACGAGCGGGACGTCCGGATCCTGCCGCCAGACACTGCTGTCGTCTATGACGATGGCCCCTGCGTCGCGGGCGATCGGCGCGTACTCGCGCGATGCAGCGCCCGACGCCGAGATGAAGACAAAGTCGGCGCCCTTGAAGGAGTCCGGCGTCGTCACTTCGACCGTGATCTCGCCCTCGCCGAAGCGGATGCGCTTACCGGCGGAGCGCTCGGTCGCCAGCAGCTTCAGCTCCTTGAGCGGGAAGCCGCGCTCCGCGACGATCTTGAGGAACTCCAATCCGACGACGCCCGTAGCGCCGACGACGGCGACGTTGTACTGCTTCGACATGACCCGCCTT
>JANPBN010000572.1:0-2159 GCA_031430415.1 Dehalococcoidia bacterium | reverse complement strand
GTGCATCGACTTCGTCGAACTGATGGCGAGCTTGTAAGCGTGAGCGCCAAATGTTGTCTTGATCGCGGCCGTTTCGGCGCGGTCATTCAGCGCGGTGCCGGTGCCGTGCGGGTTGATGTAACCGACCTCCTCGGGCGCGAGGCCGGCCTTGCGCAGCGCGCGCGTCATCGCCATGGCGGAGCCGCGTCCGCTGTCGAGCGAGGCGACCATATCGTACGCATCGTTGCTGGTGGCGTAGCCGATCACCTCGGCGTAGATGTCGGCGCCGCGCGCCGTCGCGGCATCGAGGCTCTCGAGCACGAGCGCAGCCGCGCCCTGGCCGACGACGAAGCCGTCGCGGTTCGCATCGAACGGCTTGCAGGCGCGCTCCGGGTGTTCGTTGTCGTTGGCAAGCGCGCGCAAGGCGTGGAAGCCCGCGAGCAGGACGGGCAACAAGGGATTGTCGGTGCCGCCGGCGATCATCGCTTCGGCATCTCCACGGCGGATCGTCTCCCACGCCTCGCCGATCGCGCCGGTGCCCGTGGAGCAGGCGGAGGCGATGGCCATGTTTGGGCCGCAAGCGCCCGTCGCGATGGCGACCTGTCCGGATGCCGCATCGGGCAGCATGTTGCTGATGAGAAACGGTGAGACGCGACGGTAGCCGCTCTTGAGGAAGATGTCGTTCTGTTCGAGCAGGAGACCATAGCCGCCGCCGGCCGATCCGAAGATCACGCCGACGTCGTCGCGGTTCGCATCATCGATGATCAGGCCGGCATCGGCGACAGCTTCGAGCGCGGAGACGACGGCGAACTGGCCGTTCTTGTCCATGCGCCGCAGATCCTTGACCGGGATCACTTCTTCGGGATGGAAGTCGCGCACTTCAGCGCCGATGCGCACCTCGAACTGGCTCGTGTCGAACTGCGTCAGGTGACCGACGCCGGAGCGGCCATCGACCATACCTTGCCATGTATCGCGCCAGTTGTTGCCAAGCGGACAGACGGTACCCATGCCGGTGACGACGACACGCCGGTTCGGGAGCGACTCAGGGCGGGTCAAGACGCGGCGACCGCTCCGTCCGCAGCGGCCTGCGGGTTGTCCATGGATGCGATCTCGGGTCCGGCGAGTATGAGTTCGCGCCATTGCGTTTCGTCGAAGAGGTCGATGATCTGCGCGTCGCGGTCAACGCGGCGACTGAGGTTCGAGAGCACGTTGCCGGGCCCCATCTCGAAGAACGCGTTTGCGCCGTTGCGCCGCATCTCGAGGAACGCGCGCATCCAGTTGATGGCGCCCGTCATCTGATCGCTCAGCTCCTGACGCACCTCCTCGGCCGTCGTCAGCGCGCGACCGGTGAGGCTGGAGACGATCGGCGCCTTTGGATCGCGGAACTCGATGCGGTCGATGAAGCGGCGCAGCTCTTCGCGCGCCTCCGACATCTTCGGGAAGTGACCGGGGACAGAGATGGGCAACTGGACGACCCTCGCGCCCCGCTCGCGCACGGCATCGACGGCGCGAGCGAGCGCGGCAAGTGTGCCGGAGATGACGGTCTGGCCCGGAGCGTTGATCGCCGCGACGCCGACATCGCCATCG
Organism: Dehalococcoidia bacterium; assembly: GCA_031430415.1. Taxonomy (GTDB): domain Bacteria; phylum Chloroflexota; class Dehalococcoidia; order DSTF01; family JACRBR01; genus JANPBN01. The sequence goes on along the minus strand of JANPBN010000572.1, from coordinate 593 downwards.
GGCGAGACGCGTTCGCAGACGTCGCGAACATCGGAGTCGGTGGGTCCGATGACGGACGCCATGCCGCCGGGGCGCTTCTTCGACCAGCGGGTCATGATCTTGCCGCGCTCACGGACCAGCGTCAGCGCATCGGCAAACGAGATCGCGTCGGAGGCGGCGGCGGCGGAGAACTGCCCGAAGCTGTGGCCGGAAAGCATCGAAGGGCGCAGCTGGCGGCCCATCTCGGCCGCACGCTCGCGGAGGTACACGAGATGCGCCCAACTCACGGCCATGATGGCGGGCTGGGTGTTGGCGGTCTTCGCGAGATCGGCCTCGCTTCCGCTCATGACGATGCGGCTGACGCTGAACCCGAGAAGGTCATCGGCCTGCAGGAAGACCTCGCGCGCCGCCGGCGATCGCTCGGCGATGCGGCGGCCCATGCCCGTGTGCTGCGAGCCTTGCCCGGGGAACATGAGCGCCAGGCTGCGCTCTCGCGGGGGGGAAAGTGGCATCTTCGTCCCTAACGGCCAGTGGCCTTCATTCGATTCTATCACAGCGGCAGAGGCGCTCCTCACTGCCGAATGGACCTAACCCCTGCCCCTTCCCTAAAAGGG
>JANPBN010000571.1:0-2655 GCA_031430415.1 Dehalococcoidia bacterium | reverse complement strand
CCGGGGAGCCCGGCATCGGCAAGACGCGGCTGACGGAGGAGTTCTGCGAGCACGCCTCGTCGTCTGCGACGGTGATACGCGGCAACTGCTACGAGGGCGACGTCGCCGCGCCGTTCGGGCCGTGGGTAGAGGCGCTGCGTTTGCTCATCGAGCAGACGCCGGATGCCGGCCTGCGCGAGACGCTCGGCCCGGGAGGCCCGGACGTCGCAGTCATGCTGCCGGAGATCCGGCGGCGGCTCCCCGACCTCGAGGAGTCGCCGAAGCTCGAGCCCGAGGCTGCGCGCGGCCGCGTCTTCGATAGCATCAACGCATGGCTCCGCAACGCCGCGGAGAAGAAGCCGCTGGTGATCTTCCTCGACGACCTGCACTGGTGCGACCGGCCGTCGCTCGCGCTGTTGGAGCAAGTCGCTCGTGGTTGCGCCGACAAGCGGGTCGTCATCGTCGGCACCTATCGCGATGTCGAGGTCGACCGGGTGCATCCGCTCGCACAGACGCTCGGCGCATTGCGCCGCATGGAGCACCACGAGCGCATCGCCATCCGCGGCTTCACGCAGGACTCCGTCTACGATCTGCTCAACGCGATCGAGCCGTCGGAGGATGCAGAGCTCGCCAAGCGGGGACTGGCACAGGTGTTGTTCACCGAGTCCGAGGGCAACCCGTTCTTCCTGCGCGAGGTGCTGAACAACCTCATTGAGACGGGCAAGCTCGCGCAGCAGGACGGCGTCTGGACCGGTACGGTGGCCTCGGTCGAGGAGCTTGGCATCCCAGAGGGGATCAAAGAAGTGATCGGCCGCCGCATGTCGCGGCTGAGCGAGACCTGCAACCGGATGCTCGGTCGCGCGTCCGCCATGACGAGCGGCTTCACGTGGGACGAGTTGCGCGCCATCTGCGACGACCCGGAAGACACGCTCCTCGACGCGCTCGACGAGGCCCTTGGCTCGCAGCTCATCGCCGAGCGCGACCGAGACACCTACGCCTTTACGCATGCCCTAATCCGGGCGACGCTGTACGACGAGCTGAGCACGCCGCGAAGGGTGCAGCTCCACCGCCGCATCGCCGAGTCGCTGGAGTCGCTGTACGCGGACAGCATCGACGACCACTTGGGCGAGCTGGCTGCACATTACATGGCGTCGACCGGCAACGCCGCCGAGAAGGCGGTGGAGTACTCGATCCGCGCCGGCGACCGGGCGGGCGACCTGTTCGCGTGGGAAGATGCCGCAGCGCACTACGAGCGCACGCTCGCCGCGATGGATCTCGCAAGGAAGCCACACGACCAACGGCGCTCCAGCACCTTGCTCGCACTCGCGCGTGCTCAGCGTCGGTCGGGAACTCACACGCAGGCGCTCGAACTGATCCGATCGGCGGCCGGGATCGCTCGACAGACCGGCGATGTGCCGCTGCTCGCGCGTTCAGCGCAGGACTTCGCCAGTGAGGTGTATCACCGTATAGACGCCGACGCTGCGGCGGAAAGTCTGGCACTGATCGACGAGGCACTCGGGGCCATCGGAAGCGAGCTTAGTGTGCAACATGTCTATCTACTGCGGGCTCGTGTTCACGCCGCTGGGACGATCTCGAACGTTGACTCCGGCGGAAATGCAGGCGGGGATCTCGGGTGGTCCTTCGGCCATCGGGATCCACACGTCCTGGCGCAGGCGCGCGAAGCGCTGGCACTGGCCGAACAACTCGGCCACGACGCGGCCATCTGGGCCGCGGCACGTACGTTGCACGACTACTCGAGGAGTCCTGACAACGCGTTAGAGCGCCGTAAATTGCTCGAGCGCGCACACTCGGCAGCGTCTCGAGCAGGTCCCGCCGGAGGGGATTGGGAATTCATTCTGGGGATGAGCCTGCTGGAACTCGGTGATATCGCTGGATTCCGGCAGATGATCCCGAAGATTGAAGAGAAATACGAACGATATCGCGTGAAGCTGTACGCATATGCTCCCCAGTCCATGAAGGTGACCCTCCTCGCGACGACGGGCCAACTCGGTGTCGCGGACGAGATCCGTTCGGCGTACGCCTCGACAAGCAACACTCCAGACGCCGGGACTACCGCGGTTGGACAGCTTTTCTTTATCCGCGTTCTGCAGGGGAGGCTCGCCGAGCTCGAGGCACTCTGGCTTGGCATCGTGCGCCGCCTCCCCGGCGTGCCGATCTATCGTGCTGGTCTGGCTTGGTTGTACGCCGACTCCGGGCGGCTCGTTGACGCCGGGCGTGTGATAGACGAGGTGAACGCTGATGGGTTCGAGAACATCCCCCGCGACGGGAACTGGAAGGCGACCTTGTACGTGCTCTCGCACGCGTGCGCGGAGATCGGCGATCATCGCACGGCCTCGGTGCTCTTTCCTGCTCTCATCCCGTACACATCGAGCAACGCCACCATCGGCGAGTTCATCGCCTACGGCTCAATGGCCCGCGTCGTCGGCCGGCTCGCAACGCTCCTCGAACGCTACGACGAAGCGGAGCAGCACTTCGAGCAGGCGCTCGCATCGAACGAGCGACAGGGCTTCCACGCGTGGACGGCGATGACACGCCTCAACTACGGCGACATGCTGCTCAGGCGCAACGCGCCCGGCGACCGCGACCGCGCAGTCGCGCTCCTCAACGAAGCACTCGCCTTCGCCAAGGAGTCGGGCATGGGCAAGGTCGAGCGGG
>JANPBN010000570.1:0-1986 GCA_031430415.1 Dehalococcoidia bacterium | reverse complement strand
CGAGGGCGTGCGGCTCGAGCGCCTCGCCTCCGGCGCGGCGACGGAGCACGTAAGACAAGAAGGGACGCAGCTGTATGGACACGTCAGCCTCGAGCGATTCACCGAGGAGGAGCTCCGCCGATTGGTGGACGCTGCAGAACGCGGCGCAGCGGGAGCTGGCGAGACGCAACCCGGATAGTCTCTTGGACTGGTCGCTGGCGCATCGCTTCTTCCAGGGGACGCCGATGCAGCTGATTCCCGCCTTGCGTGCCATCTATGAAGACCGCCATCCCATCGTCGTGATCCAGAAGGCGGCCCAGGTCTTCGCCTCCGAGTACCTCGTCAACACAGCACTCTGGGCCGCGGACACCTGTCAGGGCAAGCGTGGCAACGTGCTCTTCGTGATGCCGACGCAGACGCGGGTCAACGACTTCTCGCAGGCGCGCATCGACCGGGCGATCGGCGACAGCCCCTACCTGCGCCATCGGCTGATGCCGTCGCCACCCGCCCGCCCAGGGCCGATCCGCCAGAGCCTCAAGAAGATCGGCCCCGGGTACATCTACCTCCGCGGCTCCGACAGCCGCCGGCAACTGACGTCCGTCGACGCCGACGTCGTGCTGCTCGACGAGTACGACCTGATGGCCGACGGCGTGCTCGCACTGGCGCAGAAGCGCCTTGCGTCGAGCCGCCTCGGCTGGATGCGGGTGGCATCGACGCCGCGCATCCCGGAGGCGGGCATCAACGGGCTCTTCCTCGCTTCGGACCAGCGCTATTACTTGCTGCGCTGTCCGGCATGCCGGACCGAGCAGCGCCTCACCTGGGACACGAACGTCGACCTGAAGCGGGGATTAGTCGTCTGCCGTCTGCAGCGCTGCCGCAAGCCGCTCGACCTCTGGGCGCCCGGTCGTTGGGAAGCGGCGGCGGCGGGGAACGACCGGGTCCATGGCTATCACCTGAACCGGCTGTACTCGCCTCTCGCCAACGTGGCCCAGATGATCCTCGAGAGCGAGGAGACGTCGCCGATCGCGCAGCAGGAGTTTCAGAACTCGGTGCTCGGCGAGACGTTCGTGCCGCCGGGCGGACGCCTGACGCTCGACGTGATCGACCGTTGCCGGCGCGACTACGTGATGCCCGAATCGTCGCTCGCTGACACGTACATGGGGGTCGACGTCGGCACGCGCATGCACGTGGTGATCCGCGAGCGCGTTTCGGAGGAGCCGTTGCGGACGCGCGCGGTCTTCATCGGTGAAGTCTCCGCGTCCGAAGAGCTGCTCGCTCTCGCCGCGCGCTACCGCGTGCGGGGCGCCGTGATCGACGCGCTACCGGAGCAGCGGCTGGCGATCGAGTTTGCCCAGCACGGATCGTTCGACGGGAGAATCGCCTTCTACAGCCGTCACGACCCCGGCCACGAGAGTGGTTGGGAGAACGGGGTCCACGTCGAGAAGCTCAACCGCACGCAGGCGCTCGAGGAGCTGTTCCACGCGTTCGAACTCGGGCTGGCTGAGCTACCAGGCGATGCCCGGCGCGCCGGAGGGCGCTTCCGGGACGGCGTCGGCGAGTACTACCGCCAAGTGATGGCGGTGACGCGGGTACTTGAGCAGAACGCCGCTGGCAACTGGATCGCGAAGTACGTCGATAACGGCAAGCCCGACCACTTCGCGCACGCCGAGTTGTACTGCATGCGGGCGGCGATCCGCGGACGCGGGAGCTTCTTCTTCATCTAGCGGCGACCAGAATGACGTTGCACCAGACCATAGCGACGGCTCAATTCAGGCGGACGCAGCGCGCTTGCGATTCACGGCGCGAAACACCGTGGTAGGGCCTCAGGTTCAGAGTCTGCGGGAACATTGCGGGGGAAAACGCCGGTGATTGATGGGTCACCCAGCGGATGCGAGGCGGGCCGCGGGCGAGAACTCCCAGTGCCGGCGTGCTGCCTGCTCGGCGTTGTAGGTCGACGTGTAGCGCCGCACCATGTCGGGAGAGGAGTGGCCGAGTAACAGCTGCACA
>JANPBN010000569.1:0-3819 GCA_031430415.1 Dehalococcoidia bacterium | reverse complement strand
GCGATCGTCGGGCGCAGGATCTCGGAGTCCTCGTTGTACGTCGGGATCAGCACATCGACCGTCAGCCCGGGGGCCGGTGGCGGCGCACTTCTTCGCACGCGCGACCACAACGTCATCGCGAACATCCCGAAGAAGAAGAAGCCCAGGTAATCGGCGATCAGGAACGGAATCGAGATCGCCAGCGCGTCCGTGTTCACCGTGTTGAATGTGCGCCACCAGAGGTACCAGATCGCGACGCCTACATACCCGATCGTCACTATCTGCGCGAAGCGCGACGACAACACTTCGGTGCGGATCGCTTCAGGCGCAATGAGCCGTGGACCTCGGGTAGCCATGCGGGATTGTCGGCAACCTAAGGGTCTCGGATTAGGGGTTTCCCCTCGGCCCGTAACGAGCCAGGTCCCCCATCCGATGGTCGCAGCTACGATCCTGCTGGGAACCCGCCACGCTCGTTAGCTCCCGGAGGCATGATCGCGGATAATCCCGCCATGACCGCCGAAATACGTTACTGCACCGCCCCCGACGGCACACGTCTTGCGTATTCCGCTGAGGGAGACGGGCCTGCACTCTTGGAGACTGCGGCTCTTTGGGAATCGTTCGCTGCGGAGGACGAATCTCAGCAACGGTGTTGGGCGCCACTTCGGCAAGGCCGTCGGCTTATCCGGCACGATCCTCGCGGCGCCGGGCTTTCCGCGCGTGAAGCCCCGTCGTACACGCACGATGTCATGGTCGCCGATCTTGAAGTTGTTGCCGATGCCGCTGGCCTCGAACACTTCGATCTGTTTGCGTCCAGCTTTAGCGTGCCTTGGGCGATCGAATATGCAGCTCGTCATCCGGACCGGATTCGACGGCTGGTGCTGGCGAGTGGGTTCGTACGTGCGCAAGATCTTGCGACTCGTGAGAGCCTGGATGGAATCGTTGGTCTCGTCAGAACGAACTGGGACATTGCAACCCGTGTTCTCGCCGACAATACCCTGCGCGAGAGTTCGCCGGCACTGGGCCTCAGGTTGGCGCAGCAATACCGTGAGAACACGAATGCGGACAGCGTCGCGAAACGACTGCTGGACGCACATGCGTCGACCGACGTCGGCCATCTGCTCGCCAGCATCGATGCGCCGACCCTCATCATCCATCGAATCGCGGACAGCTTCTTCAAGTTCTCCGCAGCTCAAGAGATGGCCACGCTCATACCAAACGCGCATCTTGTCGCGCTTCACAACAACGGACCGATCTCTGCTGGCGACGATGCCAATACAAACGTGCAGTCAATCATCGACTTCCTGGATGCCGACCGGGAGCCGCACGACGCGAGTGCGAGGGAACCAGCAGGCGCGTTCCGCACTGTCCTCTTCACCGACCTCGTCGGCCACACGGAGATGATGCAACGCCTCGGCGACGACCGCGGCCGCGATGTCCTCCGCGAGCACGAGCGCATCACGCGCGATCTGCTGCGCCAGCACGGCGGTGCCGAGGTGAAGACGATGGGTGACGGCTTCATGGCCTCGTTCGCCTCCGTCACGAAGGCGATGGACTGCGCGATCGCTCTGCAGCGCGCGTTCGCCGAACACACCGACACGATGCCCGAGCCGCTGCACGTCCGCGTCGGCCTCAACGCCGGCGAGCCAATCGAGGAGGACGGCGACCTCTTCGGCTCCACCGTCATCATGGCCTCACGCATCGCCGCGAAGGCCGGCGCCGGCGAGATCCTCATCCCCGAGCCGCTGCGGCATCTGCTCACCGGCAAGTCCTACGTCTACGCCGACCGCGGCGAGACCATGCTCAAAGGCTTCGAGGACGCCGTGCGCCTCTACGAAGTCCGCTGGCGTGATTGATTCGCCTCACTTCCCGCCATAACCCATACTTCCCCCATGCCTGGCACCACCCGCTACTGCACGACCGACGACGGCGTCCGCATCGCGTATCACGTCGAAGGAGATGGTCCACCGCTCATGGTGCTGAGCATCTTTTTCGAGTCGTTCGCGCTTGATCACCTTTGCCCTGAGTATCGACGTTACCTCGATGCGCTCGCGCAGGGACGCACACTCATCAGGCTCGATCAACGCGGCTGCGGCATGTCTCCGTATGACGGCGACGATTACACATATGGAAGCGGCCTCGTGCTCGACATCAAAGCCGTACAGGAAGCGCTCGGGCTGGATCAACTTGCGTTGTATGCAGGGTCAACAGCTGGCCCATTTGGCATCGAATACGCCGCGCGTTTCCCCGATCGTGTCTCAAGACTCATTCTCTACGGCACGTACGCTAATCTCGGCGCCGCCTTGCCCGACGCCGTCGTCAAAAGCTTCGCGGAACTTGCACGCGCCAACTGGCCGCTCGCGAGCCAGATCTACGCCGACATGAGCGGACGTCGCGAATACCCCGACGCCGCCGCGCATCTTGCCGACTGGTACGAGCAGTCAATCACCCCGGAGGTTGCCGCGCGGCGGATGCTTGCGAACGTCGGCTGGGATTGCACGCCGCAGCTCGAAAAGATCCACATCCCGGTGCTCGTCGTGCATCGCGTCAACGATCCGACGTTCACCATCGAGCAGGGCCGTGGCATCGCGGCCGGCCTGAAGAACGCACAGTTCGTCCCCATCGAGGGGCACTCGCACCTTCCACCATTTGGCGATCCCGAGCCCATCCTTCAAGCAATTCATGCCTTCTTGGACGAAGACCCTGCGTCGCGTCGCGCGCAGCCTGACGAACGCGCTCCCCAGCAAGGCCCCCTGAAGATTGTCCTCTTTACCGACCTCGTCGGCCACACCGAGATGATGCAGCGCCTCGGAGACGATCGTGGCCGCGAGGTGCTTCGCGAGCACGAACGCATCACGCGCGATCTATTGAAACAGCATAGCGGTGCCGAGGTGAAGACGATGGGCGACGGCTTCATGGCCTCGTTCGCCTCCGTCACGAAGGCGATGGACTGTGCGATCGCGCTGCAACGCGCGTTCGCTGCGCACACCGAGTCCATGCCCGAGCCGCTGCCGGTGCGCATCGGCCTCAATGCCGGCGAACCGATCGAGGAAGACGGCGACCTGTTCGGGTCGACCGTGATCATGGCGTCCCGCATCGCAGCGAAGGCAGACGCTGGCGAGATCCTCATCCCGGAGCCGATTCGGCATCTCCTCACGGGCAAGTCCTTCGTCTACGCCGACCGCGGCGAGACCGTGCTCAAAGGCTTCGAGGACGCCGTGCGCCTCTACGAAGTCCGCTGGCGTGAGTGACTACAAGTCCATGGAGACGCAGAACGGGAGAGGCCGCGGGAGCCGCGAGCAGGTCTGAACGACGCTGAAGCCCACGTTCTTCAGCACGCTGTTCAGTCAGGCTGTCCGCGGAGTAGCGCGGACCTCGTGCAAAATAGAAGAGGCCGGCATTGCGCCGGCCCCTTCTCGTATCGAAATCTCTCGCTGACGCCGCTACACGATCTCCAGCGCGGCTTTGAACGGCGGCTGCAGGTGCGTTTCGCGATCGGTGATCGTCGCAGCCTCGAGCGTCAGCAGGTACTTCGTGACCTGCGCCTGCCGCAGGTCGGCGAGCGCCTGCTTCCCGGCGGCGATCGTGTCGCCCTGCGCCAGGATGAACGCTTCGCGCAGCGCCGTGTCGCGCTTCACGTCCGCCGCAAACATCACCTCGCCCCTGTCCAGCCAGGCGTTGACGTTCGAGCGGTGCAGTGGTGACACCTGCACGTAGTGCTTGATGTGCGCGATGCCGAACGCCAGGTGGCGCCGCAGGTCGCTCGCCGTCAGCTCGAAGAGCTGGCGGTCCGCCTGCGAGCGCGCGAGCTTGCTGCTGTTCTCGCACAGCGCCAGCAGGAAC
>JANPBN010000568.1:0-1700 GCA_031430415.1 Dehalococcoidia bacterium | reverse complement strand
GAGCACAGTCGCGCTCGCGTAGATCGTGACGTCGTCCTCGACGATCGGATGGCGCGGAAGTCCCTTGACCAAGCGGCCCGTGGACGTATCCACCGGGAAACTCTTGGCGCCGAGCGTTACGCCCTGGTAGAGCGTGACACGATCGCCGACAACCGCGGTTTCGCCGATCACGACGCCCGTGCCGTGGTCGATGAAGAATTCGCGGCCAATTTGTGCGCCGGCATTGATGTCGATGCCCGTTCGCCGATGCGCGTCCTCGGCGAGCAGGCGCGGCACGAGCGGCACGTCGAGTTGGTAGAAGATATGCGCGATGCGGTGACGCGTGATCGCGAACACGCCCGGATAGGCGTAGAGCGCCTCGATCGGGTGGCGGCAGGACGGGTCGCTGCGCCAGGCCGCGCGCGCATCGTCGAACACGCGCTCGCGGATCATCGGAAGCTGCTCGAGCAACTCGCCGACGGCGCGGCGAGCCGCGCCTGCGGCCGCCTCGGCATCCATCGCGCCATCTTCGCCGAGCCGCGCGGGCAGTTCGAAGGCGAGCCGCAGTTGCGGCGTGAGCGTAGCCTCGATCTCGGCGAGCTCGCGGGCAATCCGGGCGGCCGGCGCCTCCGCAGGTTTCGTATCCGCCAGGGATTCCGCCATCAGCAGCCGGTGCAACCGGTCGATTGCGCCGAGGACGACGGCGCGGTCGGGCCAGTAGCCTTCCTGCAGCACCCGGTAGTCGGCGTCGCCCGAGGCCATCAGGCTCTCGGCGAGTCTGGCGTGCACGCTTTCGGGTGCCGCTTCAGGCCGGGACGATGCGGGGTCCACTGGCGGGAGCCTCTTCATAGAGCCAGGTCGAGAGGTACCGTTCACCGAAGCTCGGGATGATGATGACGATCAACTTGTCCTTGCTCTCCGCGCGCGCGGCGACCTGCAGTCCCGCGTACAGCGCAGCGCCCGAGCTGATGCCGACCAGGATGCCTTCCTCGCGCCCGAGCATGCGCGCGTATTCGCCGGCCTGTTCGTTTGTGACCTGGATCACCTCGTCGATGACTTTCGTATTCAGGATCTCCGGAATGAAGCCCGCGCCGATGCCCTGGATCTTGTGTGGGCCCGGCTGGCCGCCCGAGAGCACCGGGCTCGCCGCCGGTTCGACCGCCACCGCCCGAAAATCGGGTTTGCGCTTCTTGATGACTTCGGCGACGCCCGTGATCGTGCCGCCGGTGCCGATGCCGCTCACGAGGATGTCGACCGCGCCGTCCGTGTCCTCCCAGATTTCTTCCGCCGTCGTGCGACGGTGGATCTCCGGGTTCGCCGGATTCGTGAACTGGCCGACGAGCAGGAATCGTTCCGGGTCGCTCGCGACGATTTCAGCGGCGCGTGCCATCGCACCCTTCATGCCCTTCGCGCCTTCCGTCAGCACGAGTTCGGCGCCGAACGCCGTCAGCATGCGGCGGCGCTCCATGCTCATCGTCTCCGGCATCGTCAATACAAGACGGTAACCTTTCGCCGCGGCGACGAAGGCAAGGCCGATGCCGGTGTTACCGCTCGTCGGCTCGACCAGGACCGTGTTCGGTTTGATGCGGCCCTGTTTCTCGAGCGCCTCGATCATGCTGACGCCGATGCGATCCTTGACGCTCGCGCAGGGATTGAAGAACTCGAGCTTCAGCACGATCTTGCCTGGCAAGTCGCGGCCGATCTTGTTGAGCCGCACGAGC
>JANPBN010000567.1:0-2208 GCA_031430415.1 Dehalococcoidia bacterium | reverse complement strand
GGCGCTGCTGCGTCTCCCACGTCGCCATCATGCCGACGACGCCGTCCACGGCGAGGGCGATGCCGATGTGGTCGGAGGCTGATTCGATTGCTAGCTGCATGGTTCGGATTTCAACACAGAGGCACAGAGTTCACAGAGAGGTCCTATCGGGTTGATTGATGATCCGCTTGATGCCCAGCCGCAGCGAGGGGACGTTGAAATTGATCAGCAAGCCCAGCGGCAACTTGCTCAGCCGCAGGTATGTCATCATCTGCGCCTGATGGACGGGAAGCAAGGTCTCAATGGACTTTAGCTCGACGACGATGGTGCGGTCCACGACCAGATCGAGCCGGTACGACGCATCCAGTTGAGCGCCCTTGTATTCAATCGGCAAGGGCACTTGCCTCGCGAAACGGATGCGAGCGTTCTTGAGTTCGTGCGCGAGACACTCTTCGTAAGCAGTCTCGAGCAGCCCAGGACCCAAGACGCGGTGCACTTCAATCGCGGCCCCGATCACGCGCCCACTCAGGTCGTTCAGTTCGTCGCGCGTCAGTGCGTTCGTTCCCGTCAATGATTTCACCTCTGTGATCTCTGTGCCTCTGTGGTGAACCCTAGTATCCGCGGGCGGGGTCGACGGTGTTTTCGAGGGGGTGGTTGGAGAAGTAGCGGCGGAGGTTGGCGGCGAAGATCTCGGTGGCGCGCTTGTTGTAGATCTCGGTGCCGCCGGAGATGTGCGGGGTGAGGATGACGTTGTCCATCTCCCACAGCGGATGCTCTGCCGGTAGTGGCTCCTGGTCGAAGACATCGAGTGCGGCGCCGGCGATCCAGCCTTCGCGGAGAGCGCGAAGCAGATCAGCCTCGACGACGACAGGGCCGCGGGCGATGTTGATCAGCATGGCGCTCGGCTTCATCGCGCGGAACTGGGGCTCGGCGATCATGCCGCGCGTCTCGGGCGTGAGCGGCATGCTCAGAACCACGTAGTCGCTCTCTCCGAGGAGGCGATCTAGCTGCGAAGCCGGCAGAATTTCATCCGCGTATGGTTCCGACGTGATCTGCGTGGCACTTCGGCGCGTCGCGATGACACGGCAGCCGAACGCCTTGGCCAGGCGCCCGGCCTCGGCGCCAATGTGACCGATGCCGACGATGCCGACCGTCTTGCCGTAGAGCTCGGTCGGCGCGAAGCGTGTCCACTCGCGCTTGAGCTGCGCACGCATCGAACGCGGCGCACCCTTCGCCCACATGAGCATCGATCCGATGATGAACTCGCCGATGGGCGTGGCGTGGAGGCCGCTGACGGTCGTGACCGTGACGCCGCCCTCGATGAAGCCGCTGTTCAGCAGGCGATCGGCGCCGGCGCTGGTGAGCTGTATCCACTTGAGGTGCGGCGCGACGTCGCCCAACGTCGCCGGGACGTTGCCGCCCATCGAAGCGGCATCGATGAGCGCGTAGTGGAGCTCGGTGCCCCAGAAGCCAAAGACGATTTCCGCGCGATCGAATGCGCCGTGCAGGCCCTCGGCGACGGCCGCACGCTCGCGCTCGCTGGGATACGCGTAGCCTCGCAGCAAGCGACGCTGGTCCTGGCCGAGCAGTTCGATATCGATCCGGTCTGGCGCGACCGCACGGATGATGTCGAGCAACTCCGGTTCGAGTGCGAACGTGATGAGGATGTGAACCTTGTCAGGCATCGGGGCGCTCCTATCGGCAAACAGCGACACGGACAGCGCGAGGGCTCTAACCGACGTCCGTGGCCATGAGGTCGGCGTAGGTCTCGCGGCGGCGGATCAGGCGCGCCTTGCCATCGAGGACGGCGACGACGGCGGGCTTGAGCGCCATGTTGTAGTTGCTGGCCATCGTCAGGCAATACGCGCCCGAGGCAGGCAGCGCAATCACGTCGCCCGGCTGCGTCGGCGGCAGGTGAGCGTCCTTCACGAGCAGGTCGCCCGATTCGCAGTACTTGCCGGCGATGGTCACGGTTTCCGTGGCGGCGTCGTCGGCCCGGTTGACGACGACGGCCTCGTACTTCGCATCGTAGATGGCGGGACGGATGTTGTCGGCCATGCCGCCATCGACGGACACCCACGTGCGGAGGCCTTCGACGCGCTTGCTGGCGCCGACGGTGTACAGCGCCACGCCGGCGCGGGCGACGAGCGACCGTCCCGGCTCGACGAAGAGGTGCGGGAGGGGCAACCCGTTCTCCTCGCAGCGGCGCTTGAAGGACGATACGACCGC
>JANPBN010000566.1:0-2184 GCA_031430415.1 Dehalococcoidia bacterium | reverse complement strand
GGCGGGTCGATGTAGATGAGGTCGATGCATCCATCCGGGAGAGCCTGCATCACGGCAAGGTTGTCGCCCTCGGCCAGCGTGTTCGCGATGCGCGTGCGTGCTCGCCGCGCCATCAGAGCGGGCGCACCTGCGCGAAGTAGGCACGCGTCGCCTCGACGTCCGCGCCGATCGCCGCCGTCAGCGCGTCGATGCCATCGAACTTCATCTCGCCGCGCAGGCGGTGCAGTACCTCGACGCGCAGCTCTCGTCCATAGAGGTCGCCCTCAAAGTCGAGGATATACGTCTCCACCGTCGGCACCGGGTCAGCGAACGTTGGGTTCAGGCCGATGTTCGTGGCCGAAGCGTACGTCCGCCCGCCGGCGGTCGATCGCGTCACGTAGACGCCGAATCCGGGAAGCGCGCGGTCCGGCGTTACCGCCATGTTCGCCGTCGGATATCCGATCGACCGGCCGCGTTCCTTGCCGTGGACCACGGGCCCGCGCAGCGAGAACGGCCGCCCGAGCAGCTGCTCCGCCAACTCCATCTCGCCCTCTGCCAGCGCCGTGCGGATACGCGTCGCGCTGACGCGGCCCTCCGCGCCTTCGAGCGGCGCGGGCAGTACTTCGACTTGAAAGCCGATCTCTTCCCCCAGCTCTGCCACGCGCTTCGGCGTGCCCTCGCGGCCGCGGCCGAATGCGTTGTCGGGTCCCATGAGCAGGTACGTCATGCCGAGCGAGTCGTGAAGCATCGACAGGAAGTCGAACGCCGACAACTCCGCGACCTCCGAGGTGAACGTCAGCGGCGCCACGACATCGGCCCCCGTCGCGCGCAGCAACTCGACGCGCTCCTCGAGGCTGGTGAGGTATGCCACGCGCACGTCAGGTCGCAGCACCTGCACGGGCGACGGATGCAGCGTGACGACGCCGCTCGCGATCGCGCGCTGACCCGTCCGTTGCCGCAGCTCATCGATCAGGTAGCGGTGCCCCAGGTGGACGCCATCGAACACCCCGATCGTGATGCCGACGGGCCGCCCCGGTGCGTGGTGTCGTAGTTCTTCGGCCGCAAGCAACATGGCGACAGGGTACTCGTGCAGGCTCCCCTGCGGTATGGCCGCCCGATAGCATCGGCCGATACTATCGGCCGATGCTACAATGCCGCTGCAACCCACCCACAAGGAGCCGGACGGACCTCATGGACAACGCGTTCCACCTCGACATCGGCGAGATCGTCAAGACTGTGCGCCAGGCCGAGGTCGTCACCTTTCGCTTCGTCACCGTTCCGTCGCGTTTGCTCATCGACAATCGCCATAACGAGGTCGATGGCCCGATGCTCAAACTTGTACCCAAGGCCGCCAACGCCGAGGAGCGCTTCAAGAGCTTGAAGATGCTGCGCCCCCGCTTTCGGCTGCCCGAAAAGATCAGCGCGATCTGGTGGCCCCGCTACGTCGATAGCCTCGTCGACCACGGTATCTGGGAAGCCATCGTCGAGCGCGTCGCGGCGTCCGGCTTCACCGCCGCGCCGGAGGATGCGCGCCTGTTGTTCGCCGAGATCCGCGCGATGGAACGGGCCGAGCTCGCGAACGCCATCGGCGGCGAGGGGTATCGCACGCTCTGGCCGGTCGCCCGCCGCTAATGGACCGCGCACGCTTCATCGGCCTCGTCCATAGCGCTCTGCGCGACATTCCGGCGCCGCTCCGCAAGCATCTTCAGGAAATCGACATCGTGGTCAAGCGTCGTCCCAGCCGCGACGACTTGCGCGACGCCGGGCTGGCTGCGGATGAGTCGATGTACGGCTTCTACCGTGGTGTGCCGCTCACCGAACGAGGCAGCAGCGACACGATGATCCTGCCGGACATCATCCACATCTACCAGGAACCGCTTGAAGAGGACTTCGCCAACGACCGGGAGTTGATGGCCGAGATTCGCACGACCGTGCTGCATGAGGTCGCGCACTTCTTCGGCATCGACGATGACCGCCTCGACGAGATGGGGATGGGCTAACCTTCGTCCCCGTCATCGGCGCCGTCGTCGATCTGTTCCGGTTCCGCGGCCGCGTCCACTACATCGACTTCGCGCGGACGGAAGCCGCGCTCGTACGCCGCGTCCGCATGGGCAATGCCGGCCTTGACGTCATCATCGCCGAGATCCCACTGGTGCGAGCGCACAACCATCTCTTCACCGCCCGCGGTGGTTGGCGTCGCCGTCG
>JANPBN010000565.1:0-3102 GCA_031430415.1 Dehalococcoidia bacterium | reverse complement strand
TCGTCGGAGACCATGACGCGGATCGCATCGACGTCGCCCTCTTCGACGCTCTGGCGCCATGCGAGTTGGACGCGGGTGCCCTGGATGACGACGTAGCCCACGAGCAAGAACACGAGCATCACGAGGCCGATGGCGAACGTGAGTCCCCAATCGGAGGCAGCGAGGAGTGGAGGTGCTATCACGCCCTCATTGTGCCGATTTGGCGCGCGGGCCGCTATGCGGAACTAGACGGCGAGGGCGGCGGTGGCGGCGGCCTTCATGGCGGCAACGTCGGCGTCCTGGCCGGTCCAGAGACGGAAGGACTCGGCGGCTTGGTAGACGAGCATGCCCACGCCGGGTACGGTCTTCGCGCCGCGCGACTTTGCGGCCGCGATGAGTGGCGTCTCGGCAGGGTTGTAGACAAGGTCGAAGACGAGCGTCTTTGGTTGGAGGAGGGACGCATCGATGACGGATGCGCCATTCGCGCTGGCGCTGCCGTTCGTGCCGACGGGCGTGCAGTTGACGAGCAGATCGGCCTCGGAGAGGCTGCGGAGGTAGGAACCGTCGCCCCAGTAGGCCCAGGTGATCGTGGTGCCGGTCTTCGTCAGTGGCTTGAACTGGACGGCCATGCGGTCGAGTTTCTTCGGCTGGCGGGCGACGCAATAGATGACGCTTGCGCCCGCCTCGATCAACGCGACGGCAACGGCTCGCGCTGCGCCGCCACTGCCGAGGATCATCGTCGCTTTGCCCTTGGCGTCGAATCCGGCGTCTTCCCGTAGCGATCGCGCGAATCCGGTGACATCGGTGTTGTGGCCGGTGAGCTTGCCATCGCGATGGACGACCGTGTTGATGGCGCCGATGGCCTGAGCGCCGTCCGTGAGACCATCGAGCAGAGGCACGATCGTCTCCTTGTGTGGCACGGTGACGTTGGCGCCGAGGTAGTCGGCGCCGCGAAGCGCATCGATGCGACCCTGCAGCGTCTCCGGCGGCGTGTCCCACGCTTCGTACGAGGCATCGAGCCCGGCGGACTTGAACGCGGCCGCGAAGAGCGCCGGGCTGATGGTGTGTCCGAGCGGATGGCCAATGACGCCGGCGCGCTGTGTCACGGATGTTCTCCTATTGCTGGTACTTCTCGACGTTATTGAGATGCTCTTCGAGCGTCTCGGCGAATTCATGCTGTCCCGTGCCATCGCCCTTCGCGACGAAGAAGAGGAACTCGGTCGTCGCGGGCCGGATCACGGCTTCGATGCTATCCAAACCCGGGTTGGTAATAGGGGCGGGCGTGAGTCCGGGGTAGACGTAGGTATTGTACGGCGAATCGTATCGCAGGTCGTCGAGGGTAATGTCGCGCTTCCAGTAGCCGTATTGCTCGACGCTGGCTGGATCGACCGTGAGGGAGAACTGCACCGTGGGATCCGCCTGCAGCGGGATGCCGGCGCGGATGCGGTTGAGGAAGACACCGGCGATGAGGGGCCGCTCCTCGGCCACGACGGCCTCACGCTCGACGATCGCGGCGAGCGTGACCACCTGGGCTAGCGTCAGCGCCTGGCCCTCGAGCTGGACGCTGTCGGCAACGTTGCTCTGGAAGCCGCGCAACAACGTCTCGACGACGATCTGGGCGCTTGTCTTGCGATTGAATTCGTAACGCGCGGGGAAGAGGTAGCCCTGCAGATCCGTGGTCTGGATCTCCTGGAGGAATGGCACGTCGTAGAGTGCGGGGGCGAGGGCATCGAGAAATGCCTGCTTTGTGAGGATGCCGTTGTTCTCGAGGATCTCGCCCATCTCCTCGGCCCGCAGACCTTCTTGCAGCGTGACGGTGCGCGATGCTGTGCGTCCCGCGGCGATGCGATGCACCGTCTCGATGGTGGCCATGCCGCGATCGAACTCGTAATCGCCGGCTTCGAGCGAGTTCTGCACGCCCGTCAGCCCGACGAGCACTTCGAACAGCCGCGCGCTGCGGATGACGCCCTCAGCCTCAAGCGCGTTGCCGATATCGCCCGCGCTTTCGCCGGCGCCTACGGTGATCAGCACTGTGTCCTCGGAGGCAGGGAGTGGCGCGAACGTTTTCACATCGTCGCCATCGAAGATGGCGCCGGGCGTCTGTGCGACGAACAACGCGACGCCCGCCGTCAGAGCGAGCGCGGCGATGAGCGTGAGCGTTGCGAGCACGCGATAGCCCATCATGCGTCCACCATGGCATCGATATACGACTGGAGGATCACAGCGGCGGCCCGGTCATCGAGGCGGGGCTTCGCGCCGCGTTTGGTGCGCGGCGGCGGCGCGATAGCCGCGGTTGCGGTGGAGTAGCGCTCGTCCTGGTACACGACGGGAAGTGCGGATTCCATGGCGAGTTGGTCGCCGAAGCGGCGCGTCAACCGCGCCTGCTCGCCCTCGTCGCCGCTGATGGTCATCAGCGGCAGGCCGATGACGATCTTCTCGGCGGCGCGGTCGCGGGCGATCTGCACGATACGCGCGATGTCCGCGGCGCGGTTGCGGTGTTCGATGATTGTCAGCGGTACGGCGATGCGTCCCTCGCTCACGGCGACTCCGATGCGGCGTTCGCCGACGTCCAGCCCGATCATCCGTCCGGGCGCATTGTTATCGTTCATGCTACTTCGACGCGAGGCTCTCCCTCGCGATGCGGCGCGCTTCGTCGAGTGCCTCGCCCAGCTTCGATGCGTCGCGTCCGCCTGCCTGCGCCATGTCGGGACGCCCGCCGCCGCCGCCGCCCGCGACGGCTGCGACCTGCTTGATGAGGTTGCCTGCGTGCACGCGCCCCGCGAGATCCTTTGTCACCATCGCGATGAAGCTCGGCTTGTCATCGGCCACGGTGCCGAGGACGATGACGGCGCTGCCGAGCTTCTCCCGGAGCAGGTCGCCCATCTCGCGCAGGGCCTCGGCGCTTCCGCCCGGTACGGACGCTACGACGAGCGACGCTCCGGCGATCTGTTCGGCGGCCTCGATCAGGGTGTCGACCTCGGCGCGGCCGGCCTGGCGTTCGAACTGCTGGGCACGGCGGCGTTCGGCGTCGAGCTCGGCTTGCAGCGCATCGACGCGGGCCTCGATCTCCGCCGGGGTCGCGTTGAGCTTGCGGCCGATGCGTCCGAGGGACGACTGCTGCTC
>JANPBN010000564.1:0-7326 GCA_031430415.1 Dehalococcoidia bacterium | reverse complement strand
CTTCTCGATCCCGGTACGTTCGAGGAACTCGACCAACTCGTCATCCACCGGGCAACCGAATTCGGCATGGACGACCAGCACTTCCTCGGCGACGCGGTGGTCACCGGCTACGGCAAGATCGACGGGCGCGGCGTGTTCGTGTTCTCGCAGGACTTCACCGTCTTCGGTGGCTCGCTGTCGGAGGCGATGGGCGAGAAGATGTCGAAGGTCATGGATCTGGCGCTCAAGACCGGGGCGCCCGTCATCGGTATCAACGATTCGGGCGGCGCGCGGATCCAGGAGGGTGTTGCCAGCCTTGGGGGCTACGGCGACATCTTCCTGCGCAATGTGCTCGCTTCGGGCGTCGTGCCACAGATCTCGGTGATCATGGGCCCGTGTGCGGGTGGCGCGGTGTATTCGCCGGCGCTCACCGACTTCATCTTCATGACGCAGAACACGTCGCAGATGTTCATCACGGGACCCGAAGTCATCAAGTCGGTCACGGGTGAGGACGTAACGCAAGAAGAGCTCGGCGGGGCGCTGGCGCACGCGACCCGCAGCGGCGTCGCCCACTTCGCGATCGACAACGAGGAGGACACGCTGCTGGAAGTCCGGCGCCTGTTCTCGTTCCTTCCACTGAACAACCTCGAAGACCCGCCTGCGGTCGAGACCGGAGACGACCCGCACCGACGATCCGATCAGCTTGTCGGCATCGTGCCGGATGATGCCACCAAGGGCTACGACGTGCGCGAGGTGATCAACCAGATCGTCGACGCAGGGGACTTCATGGAAGTTCACGCGCAGTTCGCACAGAACATCACCATCGGCTTCGCGCGACTGGCCGGCCATAGCATCGGCATCGTCGCAAACCAGCCGTTGTATCTCGCCGGTGTGCTCGACATTGATTCATCGCGCAAGGCCGCGCGCTTCGTTCGCTTCTGCGACGCATTCAACATCCCGATCCTGACGCTCGTCGATGTGCCGGGCTTCCTTCCGGGCACGGCGCAGGAGTACGGCGGCATCATCGTCCACGGCGCAAAGCTGGTGTATGCGTACGCCGAGGCTACGGTGCCGAAGGTGACGGTCATCCTGCGCAAGGCATATGGCGGTGCATACGACGCCATGGGCTCGAAGCACCTGCGCGCCGACATGAACTTCTCCTGGCCACAAGGCGAGATTGCTGTCGTCGGCCCCGAGCCAGCGGTGAACATCCTGTACCGCACGCGGTTGCAAGAGTCAGATGATCCGGTCGGTGAACGCGCGCAACTCACTGCCGAGTACGCGGAACGATTCGCGAATCCGTATATCGCAGCGGCGCGTGGTTATGTCGATGACGTCATCGATCCGCGAGACACGCGCCACAAGCTGATCCGGGCGTTCGAGATGCTGCAGTCGAAGACCGACAGCATTCCGCCGAAGAAGCACAGCAACCTACCCTTGTAGTCCTTCGGGTTTAGGGTGGTTTTCGCCAGGGCGCCCAAATCGCAACCAGGATGACGGCCATCGGCACGAAGATGCCGATGAGCGAGGCACCGGCGCCCGCAGCAAACAACAGCATGACGAGGGCTGCCGCGGCGATGAATCCGATCTCGGGGTTCCGGCCCGCCCAGCGTGCCCGCGTCCTCAATGCCTCTTCGGCACACCAGTCTGCGAAGCCATCCATGAAGGCAACGCCGCTGCCAGCCGCCGGCTCGGCCGTGCGCTTGGGCGCGGACTGCCTCCCGTCGGGCGAGAGAGCTGTGTAGGCCTCGTTGAGACGGTCGATCTCATGAGCCGCGTCCATCTCGTTCGCCGTGCGGCGCTGGGCCTGACGTACGAGCGTCCAGTAGGCGTGCTCGATCATCGGCCCGTCGGCGCTGGAGTCGAGACGAAGCGTCTTCAAGGCTTCGATGCGTTCCATGACTGTGTCCCCCAATGGATCATCGGTCGCGCGTTTCGATACTTTTGCGTTTCTCAGGCTGAGAAGGTGCGCTATGATGCCGATCATGGCGAACCAAAAGGCCGCTCTGTCGGCTGCGGAACCCCCGCCAACAGCTTCGGGAACGGGTGTGCAGACCCGTGCCGAAGGTCTCCTCCCCCATCTCAAGTACGTGCTGAAGGCGATGCGTCCGCGCCAGTGGACGAAGAACGGCATCGTCTTCCTGGCGCTCATCTTCTCGATCAACGAGGAGTATCACCTCGGCGATCCCGACGTGTGGCTACCCCTGCTGCTCAAGACGATGGTGGCATTCACCTGCTTCGCACTCGTCTCCAGCGCCGATTACCTCGTCAACGACATACGTGACATCGAGAGCGACCGCGCGCATCCAAGAAAAAGCCGCAGGCCGATTCCCGCCGGGCAGCTTTCGATCCCGTCGGCGTGGGCGTGGGCGGCTTTCCTGGGCGTGATCGGTAACGGGGCGGCATTCGCGCTCGACTGGCGGGTGGGACTCGTTGTGCTCGGTTACACACTCCTGATGCTGGCGTACTCGTTTCGGCTCAAGCACATCGTGCTCATCGATCTGTTCGTGATCGCTGCGGGCTTTGTACTGCGGGCGATGGGCGGAGCGCTGGCGATTGACGTGCCGATCTCGCCCTGGCTGTACGTCGTCACGGCGCTCGGTGCGCTGTTCTTGGGCATCAACAAGCGCCGCGCCGAACTGGAGTTGCTTCAGGAGGGCGCCGGCAGTCATCGCAAGATTTTGGACGAGTACAGTCTGAGCCTGCTCGACCAGATGGCGTCAACCGTGACCGCCGCCACGCTCATGGCGTACGGGCTCTACACGTTCACGGCGGAGGGCCTGCCCGAGAACCATTCGATGATGCTGACGATTCCGTTCGTCCTGTATGGCATCTTCCGGTACTTGTACCTCGTCCACACGAAGAAGGAGGGCGGCAGCCCGGAGGAAATCCTTCTCAAGGACATACCGATCATGCTCACCGTGGTCGGCTGGCTGACGACAGCGGCGGTCGTGCTGCTGATCGCGCGCGACTAGGAGCGGCACTTGGGCGCCGAGCTCGTCTGTGATGTCACGTGGAAACGCAAGACGGTGCGGGGCAAGGCACTCCTCGAGACGAACGAGCTTCTCTTCCGCGGCGATGACCTGCGCTTGAAGATCGCGTTCAAGACGATCACGGCGGTCGATGAGCGGGACGGATCACTCCGGATCGCCACGCCGGATGGCGTCGCAAGCTTCGCCCTCGGAACGAAGGCCGCCGTGTGGGCGGATAAGATACGCAACCCCAAGTCGCTGATCGACAAGCTTGGCGTCAAGCCGGAACATCGCGTCGTGGTCCTGGGCGTGCAGGATGAGGAGTTCCTGGCGCAGCTCACAGCCCGCGCAGGCGACGTCTCGATGCGCCTTCGCAAGAACGCGGATGTCGTCTTCCTCGGCGCCGAGACCGCGGATGGCCTCGTTCGGCTCGTGAAGCTCCGCGACGCGATCAAGCGCGACGGCATGATCTGGACCGTTACGCCAAAGGGGAAGGGCGGTGTGCGGGAGGGCGACGTGATGTCCGCCGGCAAGGCCGCGGGGCTGGTCGATGTGAAGGTCGCCGCGTTCTCGGCGACGCACACAGCGTCGAAGTTCGTGATTCCGAAGGCGCAGCGATAGCGGCTGCTACGCCACCACCGCGCTGGCGGTGCCGATGGTCACCTTGGTGCCGTCGGCCTTCTCGGCCCATATTTCGCAGTGAGCGCGGTGGCGGGCGCCCTCGGGCGTGATCTCGCGAACGAGGCCGCGGCAGGTGAGCACATCGCTCTGCCAGACGATGTTGACGAGATTCACGTTCATCTTGCCGCCGGCGATCCATCCGGCGCCGAAGCGATTCGTCATCATCTCCGAAAGAAAGCACGTCGACATCATCCCCTGCACGACAATATCGGGAAAGCCGAGTGCCACCGCTGACTCTTTGTCGTTGTGGTAGTTCTTGTGGGGACCGCTGAACTTCCAGCACATGTCGAGCGTGATCTCTTTCTCAACGGGCTGTAGCGTCTCGATGGCATCCGCGGGATCGACATCGAACGAGCGGCCCGCGGATTTCTCGCGCGTCTTGTCGATGACGATGCCGTCACTCTTTCGCTCCATGAGGAAGCTCTGGTGCGTTCGGCTGCGCGCGACGATGCGGCCATCGCCGTTCGCATACACGACCTCGTTCACGACGTACTCGCGACCCCGCTTGATGTACCGGTCGGCGATGACCGAGCGCGTGACGACGTGGTCGCCCACCATCACCGGCGCGAAGAAATCCCACTCCTGCCGGCCGTGCAGGTTGCCGTAGAGATTCGGCAGGTACCAGGACGGCTGGCCCTTCGGATGGGCACGGTAGTCATACACCTCTGAGTGGTACACGAGGGCTGGCGCTACGGGACCGCCAAAGGGCGATGCGCGGGAGTAGATAGGATTCTCGTCGTCGACGCTGGCGCAGTATGCCGAAACGACCTCCGGGGTAATCACGAGGTCGTGACGACCGTAATCCCGGCCGACGTAGACGTCGGTGTCCGAGGGTGCGGCGACGATGTCCTGAACCATGGCTTCCTCCTGTACATGCGCGTGTGTGTAACGATGCCGCGTCCGGCGGAAGCGCGCAACCGTCGACCCACAGAGCTGCGATACACTGAATGGTGCAATCCCTCTACGATCTGACACTCGATGAACTTCAGCTTCGGCTGGTAGCGCTCGGCGAAAAGCCGTACCGCGGCCGCCAGGTGTGGGAGTGGGCGTACAAGCACCTCGCGACATCGTACGACGAGATGCTCAATCTGCCCGCGCTCCTTCGGCAGCGGCTGGCGGTCGAATTGCCATTCCCTCAGATCGAGGTGGTCGCCGAGCTCGTGTCGGACGACGAACTCACGCGAAAGCGCGTGCTCAGGCTCGACGACGGCACCCTCATCGAGGCCGTCCTGATGCAGTACGACCCTCGCAGCGACAGCCGCGGGCGGGCCACCGTGTGCGTATCAAGCCAGGCCGGATGCGCAATGGGCTGCGGCTTCTGCGCAACTGGGCAGGCGGGTTTCGAGCGCAATCTCACCGCCGGCGAGATCGTCGCGCAGGTGATGGGGTTCGCACGCGAGCAGCGCGATGCGGGTGGGCGCTCGATCAGTAACATCGTGTTCATGGGCATGGGCGAACCGATGGCGAACTACAAGACCGTGATGCAGGCGGCCACGACGCTCACGGACGCCACCGGCATGAACATGGCGGCGCGCCACGTGACGGTCTCGACCGTCGGCATCATTCCGGGGATCTTGAAACTCGCCGATGAGCCGCTCCAGTTGGGGCTGGCCGTGTCGCTGCATGCCCCCGACGACGCACTGCGACAGCGGATGATCGCCACCGCCAACCGATTCCCGCTCGCCGACATCGTCGACGCGTGCCGTCAGTACATCGCCAAAACGCATCGGCGGGTAACGTTCGAGTATTGCCTCATCGACGGCGTGAACGATTCTCGCGAGCAAGCACACGCGCTGGGCCGGCTGCTCAAGGATCTCCTCTGCCACGTCAATCTCATTCCGGTGAATCCGACGCCGGACGATTCCATCCGCCGTCCGGCGCGCACACGTACGCTGGCGTTTCAGAAGGAACTCGCGTCTGCCGGCGTACCCTGTACTGTGCGCGTCGAGAAGGGTGTCGAGATCAGCGCTGCGTGCGGCCAGCTTCGGGGCGAAGCGGCGGCGCTCGAGCTTCTGGACGCCCGGCCGGCGAGATGAGTGCAAGGCTGGGCAAGATGGTGCGTCCGTACCGTCGCGGGCGCTTGCCACGAGCGCTACGATGGGCTTATGACGCACCGTATCCTTCGCAGCGCGCTTCTGGTGAGCGCCACCGCGCTTGCGTGGGCGGCGTGCAACACGAGCGGGCTTTCGACGCAGCCACGCGCGACGTTTAGCCAACTGGCGTGCCTCGATCTCAATGGCGATGACCGCATCGATGGCGCCGACTCGCTGGCCGAGTTTCGCGTGCCGGACTTCAACGCTGACGGGCTCCGCGACGACCGGGATGGCGCATTCCTCCGCGGCGTCGACATCGCACTCGACCCGGCGCGCGCGCCATGCGCCGATGGAGCGGAAAAGCGCACTCCCGAGTATCTCGTCGCACACGGCTACTTTGAGCCTTCGGACGTCAGCTGCGACAGCGGAGCGCGGCCCGTGCTGCTCGTCGGCGTTGGCGGCGGCGTCGTAAATCTCCGGGAGAAGGACGATGCGTCCGGCATCCGGGGGATTGTGGACGGCCTGCAACGGGAGTACGACGACCGCGACATCGAGACGATCGGCGTGCTCGCTGGGCCGGCGATTGTCGGCGCCGCAAACGTCCACGCGGGAATGGAGCAATGGATGACGCACGCGGTGCAGGTGTACCTCGACCGCTTTTCGTGCTTGCGGACTGTCCTCGTGGGTCATAGCCATGGCGCCGTGACCGCCGATGTCGTCGCCGCGCGACTGGAAGGACAGTACGCGAACCGGATCATCGCGGTGGTCGATGTCGATCGTGTCGAGGCACTGTATATCGGGGATCTGACCGCGCGGCCGGTGATGGCGCCGGTACTGAACGTCTACGAGACGAACGACGGGATCCTTCGCGGCTATCCCTACGACTCGCCAAACGCCGAGAACTGGGACGCCAGCGCCGTCGCGGCAGCCGGTGACGGTGATACGCCCGTCAGCCACACGACGATCGACAACGCCAAGGCAGTGCGCGATCATCGTCGATGAGGTCATCGAGCGATCGGGGCTCCCCGCCCGGTGATAAATCGCGGGCGCTACGTGCGCAGCCACAGCAAGGAGGCGACGATCTGCGTATGAGCGATGACAGCGGCGTCTCCGACGAGTTGACGGCGGCGGCCGTGCAGTATGGCATCGGCCAGATCCGCCGACACATCTTTCTCTGCGCCGACCAGACCGAACCAAAGTGCGCCCCTCGCGAGCGCACGCTCGTGGCGTGGGACTTCCTGAAGCGCCGTCTCCAGGAGCTCGGCCTCACGGCCGGCGAGGGCGGCGTCATCTACCGGACGAAGGCGAACTGCCTCCGCATCTGCGTCCAAGGCCCTGTCGCCGTGGTCTATCCGGAGGGGTCGTGGTACCACTCCGCCGACCCCCCGGTGCTGGAGCGCATCGTCCGCGAACACCTCATGGGCGGCGTGCCGGTAGTGGAGTATCTGTTTGCGACGGATCCGCTGGAGGGTGGGCGCGAGATAGCTCAAGCCGACTAGCGCGGCACCTACTGAGGTCTATTGGACGCATTGTTGTGCGCCCACGCCGTTCTCACGTAGGATTGCCTCAGAATCAACTCGCGGTTGAGGAGGTAGCATGCACAAGTCTCTCGCGGTCGCGCTATTCGGATTACTCGCTGTGCTCTCGAGCGGATGCTTCTT
>JANPBN010000563.1:0-2540 GCA_031430415.1 Dehalococcoidia bacterium | reverse complement strand
CGTGCGGCCGCTCTGCGTCACCGGTGTTTCATAGCGCAGGATCTCCTCTACGGCGTTCTTGATCAGCGACGGATCATCCTGCAGCTTCCGCAGTTCGTCGCGATGCAGCAACAGCGCGCGCACACCGTTGCCGATGAGGTCGGTCGTCGTCACGTTACCGGCGGCGAGGAGCAGCGCACACATGCTGATGATCTCGATGTCCGTCAGGCGTTCGCCGTCCTCGTCTTCAACGACCGTCAACGCGGTCACGAGATCGCCACGCGGCCGCGAACGGCGCTCGGTGATCGCGTTCTGGAGGTAGGCCTGCAGGGCGGCGCGCGATTCGTTCATGCGCATCCGCTGCTCGTCGGTGAGCATGGGATTGAAGCCCTGTACGCCATCGTCCGACCAGCGCTTGAAGTCGTCTCGATCGTCCGGATCGACGCCTAGCATCTCGGCGATGACGATCGTCGGCAGCGGCGACGCGAACGCGTCCATCAGCTCGAAGCCGTCGCCGTCCGCCACCGCGTCGAGCAGCTCATCGACGACGGCCTGGATGCGCGGCCGGAGCTCTTCGACGGCCTTCGGCGTGAACGCCTTCGTCACGAGGCCGCGCAGCCGGCTATGGTACGGCGGATCCGAGAACAGCATGCTCGGCTCGGCGTCGGAGTTCACGTCGGCAAACATCGCCTCGAACGAATCGGGCGCGGCCTTGCGCGGGTCGACGGAGAACTCTCGATCCCGCAGCACCGCGTCGACGTCATCGTGCGTCGTCACGACGAAGCGATGCAGCTGCGCGTCGTAGTGCACCGGCTCGGCCGCGCGCAGTTCGTCGAGCACCGGATACGGATCCTCGCGGAATCGCTGGTCGAGCGTCGTCAGCTGGATGCCCGTGGGCACGGTCGTCGTCCGGGGTGCGTCGTTCGTCTGCGTCATGGTGAGCCTCCGTTCCCGGCAAGGCTAGCAAACCGGCACGCACACGAAAGGGGTGGCGGCGTGACGCGACCGCTTCGTACAATGCCGCCATGAGCCTCAACCAGGAGCGCATCCGCATCGATGCCCCCGCGTCGGTCGTCTGGGACGTCCTCATGGACGTCGCTCGCTGGCCCGAGTGGACGGCGTCGATCGAGACGCTGGAGCTGCAGACGCCGGGACCGCTCGCGGAGGGCAGCGTCGCGCGGCTGAAGCAGCCGGGCTACCGCGCGGCGATCTGGCGCGTCACGAAGATGGACGCCGGGCGCTCGTTCGAGTGGGTGACGCAGGCGTTCCCCGGCGTCCGCGCCTCCGCCGTCCACCACCTCGCCCCCGACGGCGACGGCACCGTGGCGACGCTCACCGTCGAGACCGCGGGGCCGCTCGCCTTCATCGCCGCCCCCATGATCGCCCGCGCCTCCCGCCGCTTCCTCCCGATGGAGGCGACCGGCCTCAAGGCACGATCGGAAGGGCGAGCGAGGGCCTAGAACCGCCGTCGCTAATCCGCGAGTGTCCACCGTCCCGATGGCGCCTGCACGGGGCCGCCCACCTCGAAGATCGCATCGTCGACCTCTGCGACCGTCGGCAACGCATTGCCGAACTCGAGCTGATGACACGCCGGACTGGCGAGGCCGGTCTTCTTGCCCTGCGACCAGAACAGCTCCGAACAGCTCTTCACCACAAGCAAGCTCTTGGCGATGTCCGAAGACGCCGATGATGGCCCGTGCCGCAGCCGATAGATCAGGATCACCGACTGGCTCGTAATCGGGCCATACTCCGCACCGCCCACACCCAGAGCCTTCAGTTGCTCCGGCTTTGCGTTGTCCTCGCGCGCCTTGCCTTCCTGGTCAATCTGCCAGGCCTCATGCCGGCGCCACATCCACCAGGCGCCACGTGCCGAACGCGCGTGATCCTTCAGCGTGTCGAAGATCGTCTCGCCAACGCGAGCGACGAACATCCCGTCCATCGGGATCGCCCAGCCGAAGAACGCCTTCGCGCCGAATGCGTCGCTGAGCGATGAGCCTGCGCCCGACGAGCAGGTGTTCAGGAACACGAGCGTCTTGTCGAACGAGACCGACTTCTGGTCGCGGAGCATCTGGAAGAACGCTGGCGTCACCCAGACGACCGCGCTTCCCTGGAACTCCGCTCCGACGACGAACGGCGCATCGCCCGACCCGTCCCACGTCAGGCCGGTCATCGTCACCAGCGCTTGCACGATGTCGGCATTCACCTCGGGGCTGATCTTGCGGCCGTTGACCGCCTTCTTCAACTCGGGGCGGTTGATGTCGAGCAGGCCCATGTACATCCACGACTGGCTGTGCAGCGTGTGCCAGTTGTCGATGTTGGTGCCGTGCGACATGACGTAGAAGACGCCGTATTTGTTCGTCGTCAGGTACTTCGCCAGTTCTTCGACGGCCTGATCGCCGGTGTGCACGGGCTTGCCGTTTTCTTCCGTGCCGAGAATCGTGTCGACGGCGTAGCCAGCCGACGTCAGGTCTTCCTGCATGCATTCGATGCTCGGCCCCACGAGCGACTTGAAGCTATCGTACAGATCGACCTTGCCGCCGTGGCCACGCAGCGGATGCGCC
>JANPBN010000562.1:0-2116 GCA_031430415.1 Dehalococcoidia bacterium | reverse complement strand
ACGATGATGAGGATCGTCTGCGCGCGGCGGCGTGGAATATTCCGCACACCGACGAGGAACATCACGCGGTTGCGCAGCACGACATAGCCGACCGTCGAGAGTGCGACGAACAGGACGCACAGCAACGCGATCATGATGTAGGTCATCGAGAGGCCGAAGAACTCGTTCACCGGGATGCTCCCGCAGCGACCTCTTCCCGCACGATCTCGCCGTCCTTCATGTACACGATGCGGTGGCATTGCGCGGCGATGTCGGGCGCGTGCGTGACGATGACGAACGTCTGTTGGTGCAGTCTGTTGAGTTCGATGATGAGGTCCATGATCGCCTGGGCATTCCCCGTGTCGAGATCTCCCGTCGGCTCATCACCCCAGACGATCGCCGGCTGGTTGACGAGCGCCCGCGCGATGGTCACGCGCTGGCGCTGTCCGCCAGACAGCTGGGAGGGCTTATGTTTCGCCCAGTCGCGCAGCTGAACAAGGTCGAGCGCCTCCTCGGCCTTTCGGCGCGCCTCACGCGCCTTCGTGCCAGAGACGAGAAGCGGCAGTTCGACGTTCTCGATCGAACTGAGAACCGGGAGCAGGTTGTAGAACTGAAACACAAAGCCCATCTGCTTGGCCCGGAACTCGGTGCGCTTGTTGTCAGACAGCTTGTTGATGTCCTCGCCATTGATCCGGATGATGCCTCCGTCGATGCTGTCCAGACCGCTGAGGCAGTTGAGAAGCGTGGTCTTACCGCAGCCGGATGGACCCATGATGGCAACCATCTCGCCGCGCTTCACATGCAGAGTCACGCCGCGAAGCGCGTTCACGACGACATCATCGGTGCGATACGTCTTGACGACGCCCTGCGCATCAATGATGAGATCCACTTTGGTGCTGGATGAACCCGCTGGCGTCGTGGCGTCAGTGGTTGTGGACATCGTGCGCTCCTTCTGCGCGCCACGTGGCGCGAGGGGGGATTGGTCACTCGTGAAATATCACAATCGCCATCTGAGCTGCGCGGCGATGTCTGATCTTATCAGAGCCGTGGCTTCCGCTCCCCCAGAAACGGCTGACGAAATCGCAGGTCCCGGGTTAGATCCCATCGCGCGGTTCAGCGTCGATCGAGCCACGTCGAAACCGCATCGGCGATCCGGCGCTGGACGCCTGGCGAGTCGTCGAGCGTCTTGTGGCTGACCAGAGCAAATCCGCCGCCCCCGTCACTGGGCGCCACGGGAGCGCGCTCTCCCGACTCGTCGAAGTTCGCGGCATTCGGTACGTCAAGCGCGATGCCGTGCCAGCCCTCGTTCGTCTGGAAGAAGTTGAGGATCGGTGTGACCGCCGGCATCTCGGAGGCGGGACGGTCGTACAACGCCGTCGTCCGATCGATGAGCACCGCGAGGATCCGGTCGCCGAACGCGGCGTCGAGATTCGCGGTGACCGAGGTGACAGTTGCGCCGCCGTGACTATGTCCGACGAGCACGGCGCGCAGGCACGGAGCGGCGACGAGACGCATCCTCGTGTCGGCGGCAATCCAGTGCTCCATGCTCGTCTGCGGCTGCTCCGCACCAAACACGGCCGACGTGGCCAACACGAGCGTGGTCGCGATCCCGCGCGCTTCCGCGCGACGCCTCAGTTCGTTCACGACATCCAGCAGCCCCAGGCTTTCACCGTTGCTGGCATCGAGCAGGTCGCTGCCGGCGCTGGCGACGGCGACGACGAGCAAGAGTTCCGGGCCACCACAAGGGAGGACCTCGCCCAGCACAAGGAAGTCTGCGTGGCGGGCAGGATCGAGACACGATTCGCCGCGAATCAGCGCGATGCGAGTCTGTCCACTCGCGGTTCGGTCGGCAACGTCGATGAGCCCATCGCCGTCCGCATCGGAGCAGGAGACGAGGATCGGGGCTGCGGCGCCCGGGCGCGGGCGCAGGCCATCGATCCACGTGCGCGGCAGTGGTGTCGCTGTCGCGGCGGCAACACGCTCGGTGGGTGTAACCGTGAGCAGATCAGGGGATGGCGCGTTGGTGCTGTCGGACAGTGCGAAGAAGATCACAAGCGCCGCGACAATCGCGATGACGACGATGAGCGCCAGTCCAGCGTGCTTCACGCGCGCATTATAGGCGCTCCCGCAATGAGCG
>JANPBN010000561.1:0-3563 GCA_031430415.1 Dehalococcoidia bacterium | reverse complement strand
CCCCCGTCATCATCGAAGTGGCGCTCAACGGCATGACGCTGCGGACGCGGCAGCCGCACGTGCCGCGCACGCCCGCCGAGATCGCGGCCGACGGCCTGCGCTGCATGGAAGCCGGAGCGGCCATCGTCCACAGTCACACCGATGACCCCGTGCTCGGCGGCAGTGGCATCCACTCCGCTGCGCCGTACCTCGATGCGTGGAAGGCGGTCCTGCGGAAGCGCCCGGATGCGATCCTCTATCCCACGATGGCGAGCGGCGGCGCCCACGTCTCCGTGCAGCAGCGCTACGGCCACATGGAGCGGCTCGCGCTTGAGGGCGTGCTCGGCATGGGGCTCGTCGACCCCGGCTCGACGAACATCGGCGGCGTCGATGCGGAGGGACTGCCGGCCGATGCCGCGTGGGTCTACCAGAACACCCATCGCGATGCGCGCTACATGTTCGCGGCGTGCGAGCGGCTCGGCGTTGGCGTCAGCATCTCGATCTTCGAGCCGGGCTTTCTGCGTGTGGTGCTGGCGTATCACGCTGCGGATCGTCTCCCGGCGGGCGTCTTCGTGAAGCTCTACTTCGGCGCGCACCCGCGCCTGAGCTTCGGCCTGCCGCCGACGAAGCCCTCCCTCGACGCCTACCTCGCGATGCTGGAGGGCACCGGCCTGCCCTGGCTCGTCTCGGCGATCGGCGGCGATGTCGTTGGCAGCGGCATCGCGCGGATGGCGATGGAGCGCGGCGGGCACGTGCAGGTGGGCCTCGAGTGCTACGACGGCGACCGCACCCCCACGAACGAGGAGTTGGTGCGCGAAGCTGTGGATCTGGCCGCCAGCCTGGGGCGCACGGCGGCGACGCCGGACGAGGCGCGACAGATTCTGGCGCTGCCGCCCGCTTTGCAGGTGGCGGCGGCGCGGACGCCTCGGCGACCGAAACGCAGTTGACACAACGGGGCCTTCCGTCGTAGGATCGTTTCGCTGCCGGAGCACTAGTGAGTGCTCACTAACTAACGGCAACAGACGGAGCGGACATGGTCCAGCAACGCGCGCGCAGGCTTCCAGCCGCCAAGCGCCGCAGCCAGATCATCGAGAGCGCGCGCGATGTGTTCGCGGCGCAGAGCTACGCCAAGGTCGGCACCGCCGACCTTGCCCGCGCCGCCGGCATCTCTGAGCCGGCGCTGTATCGCCACTTCTCCGGCAAGAAGGAACTCTTCGTCGCGACGATTCGCTCGACGGGGCCGCGGCTTCTCCAGATCTGGGAGGAGATCGCCTGCGACTACGAAGACCCGATCGAGACGCTCTGGGCGATCGGCGTCTACTACTACGACCACCTCGAAAGCCACTCCGCCAACATGAAGCTGCAGTTCCGCGCGCTCTCCGAGGCGGACGACCCCGAGATTCAGTCGGCCCTGCACGATAACTTCGAGGCGTTCGTCGCATTCGTCGCGGACACGCTGGAGGAGGGGAAGGCACGCGGCATCGTCAAGCGCGATGTCGATACGCGGATCATCGCGTGGCAGTTCCTCGGCATCGGCATGACGCTGGACATGATGCACCTGCTCGGCTTCCAGGGTGAAGTGGATCGCGCGCGCGCCGACCTCTGGGGCCGCGTCTATCTCGAGACGGTGAAGCGGCCCGGAAGCGCGCGACCGCGTTACGTGAACGCGGAATCAACGCCGGAGCGCGGCCCGGCGGCGACCGGCAGCGGCTAACGCGGAGGAGACGGAGCAGCATTGACATCAACGACACGCCGGCCGAAGCCGTGTTCCGCACCGAAGTGCGCGCGTTCATCGAGGCCGAGTGCCCCGAGGGCATCCGCCGCCGCGGCTTTCGCGCGGCGTTTGGCGGCGGCGGCTGGGACGACATCCACATGGATCGCAAAGAGTACGTCGAGCGCAACGGCGCCTGGGTGCAGAAGCTGGCCGACCGCGGCTGGATCGCCCCGGCGTGGCCGAAGGAGTACGGCGGCGCTGGCCTGACGGTCATGGAGCAGTTCATCTTCACGCAGGAAATGTCGCTCTCCGGCGCGCCCCGCGGCGGCAACTTCGGCATCGGCACGGGCTGGGCGGGTCCGACGATCATCCTCTACGGCAGCGACGAGCAGAAGCAGCGCTATCTGCCCGGCATCGTCAAGGGCGATGACGTGTGGTGCCAGGGTTTCAGCGAACCCGGCGCCGGTAGCGACCTCGCGGCGGTGCAGACGCGCGCAGTGAAGGACGGCGACGACTACGTCATCAACGGCCAGAAGATCTGGACCTCCGGCGCGCACGTCGCGAAGTACATGATCCTGCTGGCGCGCACCGACCCCGAAGCGTCGAAGCACAAGGGCATCAGCTACTTCATTCTCGATATGAAGGCGCCGGGCATCGACGTGCGTCCGCTGGTGAACATGGCGGGCAACCACGACTTCAACGAGGTGTTCTTCGACAATGTGCGCGTGCCTGCAAAGAACATGATCGGCGAGGAGAACCGTGGCTGGTACGTCGGCACGACGACGCTCGATTTCGAGCGCTCCGGCATCGCGACGAGCATCTCGCACAGCCTGATGGTGAAGGACCTGGCGCAGTTCGTCCGCGACAACCGCGCCGAGGGGTTCATCTCGAAGAATCCGCGCGTGGCGAACGAGATCGCCGACCGCCTCATCGAATCTGCTGCCGAGGAGATGCTCTGTACGAGCGTCATCTCGATGCAGAACCGCGGCCTCGTGCCGAACAAGGAGTCGTCGATCGCCAAGCTGTTCTCGTCCGAACTCGACGTGCGCATCGCTGGCACTGCGATGAAGATCCTCGGTATGTACAGCCAGCTCCGCGCCGGCAGCCCATACGTCGCCGCGAACGGACGCGTCGAGAGCACGTACCTGTACGCCACGACAAGCACCGTGGGCGGCGGCACATCGGAGATCC
The DNA here is from genome assembly GCA_031430415.1 of Dehalococcoidia bacterium. Classification (GTDB taxonomy): domain Bacteria; phylum Chloroflexota; class Dehalococcoidia; order DSTF01; family JACRBR01; genus JANPBN01. The sequence continues at coordinate 679 of JANPBN010000561.1, read as the reverse complement.
AGCGCAACATCATCGCGACGAGAGGCCTCGGCCTGCCAAGAGCGTGATCTCGGCGTCCTTCGCGTCTTTGCGTTGAACTACAGAGACGCCGAGGCACAGAGGGAGCGGGCAGAAGCTCAGAAATAGTGACCAGCGACCAGTCACCAATCACAAGGAGCCCAGAACCATGGATTTCAAGGACAACACGGAGGAAGCGGCGTTTCGGACGGAGGTGCGCACCTTCATCGATAAGGAGATCAACGCCGACGTGAAGGACAGCGATCTCGCCGAGCGCGGCATGTATCGCGGCGCGTTCGAGCGGCTCAAGGGGCTGCGAACGAAGCTCTCGTCGCGCGGCTGGATCGCGCCGGCGTGGCCGAAAGAATACGGCGGCGCCGGACTCTCCGTGATGCAACAGTTCATCATGAACGAAGAGTTCGCCCAGAATCGCGTCCCGCCGGTCGGCGGCATGGGCGTGTCGATGGTCGGCCCCACGATCATCACCCACGGCTCCGAGGACCAGAAGAAGGAGCACCTGAGCCGCATCCTCTCCGGCGAGGTGCAGTGGTGCCAGGGGTTCAGCGAGCCAGGCAGCGGCTCCGACCTCGCGTCGCTGCAAACGCGCGCGGTGAAGGACGGCGACGACTACGTCATCAACGGGCAAAAGATCTGGACATCGGGCGGCATGAGCGCGCACTGG
>JANPBN010000560.1:0-2035 GCA_031430415.1 Dehalococcoidia bacterium | reverse complement strand
TGGTGGATCGTCTTGCCGACGAGCGAGACGAGATCCTCCTCCTTGATAACATCGCAGTGGACGACTTCGGCCTTGCCGCCGGATCGCGAGACTTCAGCCGCGGCGGTGTCCAGCGCATCGAGCCGGCGACCGGCGAGGACGAGCGTCGCTCCCTCGCAGGCGAACTCGAGCGCGGTGGCGCGTCCGATGCCGCGGCCGCCGCCGGTGATAACGACCACCTGATCCTTGAAGCGTGTTCCCATCGTGGTACCTCCTGAGGCTGGCAGCCTACCGGATCGTGGATGCATGGGGTGAGGGCCGATTGGCAGGGATCGAGGGGCGAGGAGGAGGTTGGCGTGGTGGGGTACCTCAGGCCTTCCAGTACTGCACCCGGGCTCACGGCCCGGCGTACCCATCCGGGACAGGGCCTCTCCTTACGCGAGCTGGGCCGTCATGTGCCGCGGACGCGCTCGACGATCGACCAACCAGCGGGCACGGCGATCGTCGCGGCCACGAGTTTGGCGAGGTCACCGGCGATGAACGGCCAAAGTCCATAATCGAGCGTCGTCTCCCAGGAGATGGGCAAGCCGACGATGGAGAACTGCTGGTGGAGCCAGATAAGTCCGGGGATGTAGATGGCCGCGTTCGCAAGCAGCATCGGCACTGCGATCCACCGTGTGCGATCCCAGCCGCGCTCGGCGAACAGGCCGACGATATACGCGCCGGCGATGAATCCGAACAGGTAGCCGCCTGACGCCGTCGCTATGGCACCGATGCCGCCGTGTCCGCCGGCGAATACGGGCATGCCAACGGCGCCCTCGGCGAGGTACGCGATCATCGTCGCCGCGCCGAGACGGCTGCCGTAGAGCGTACCGATAAGGAGCACCACGAAGGTTTGGCCCGTCACGGGGACGGTGCTAAAGGAGAACTGGTAACTGGCCTGGGCCGATAACGCCATGAGCGCGCTGCCCGCGGCCACGAGAACGAGATCGGTGATCCATGAATCCGGCATGAGTCTGGATGACAGTGTGTTCGCTCGAAGTGAAGCGGCCTGCTGCAAGATGGGTTCCTTCCACTCGCTATGACACGCGATCGCGTATCGCCGGCGACATGGTAGTAGGACGCGGGGCGTCGCGGCTGGTTCGTTCGTACCATTCTTCACGACTGATCGGCGGATGGCGGCTACCTCGTCGGTAAAACCAGGTAGCGCAGCTGCTCGCTAGACGATCAGTCCTTCAGGCGGCAGATGCATGACGATGACGGCGCAGGCCGGCGCCCTGCCTCATCCACCGGAGCTCGACCTCCACGCGGTTCAGTCGTGCCAGTCGAGGGTCTTGCGCATGGCGGCTTCGTAGCTCTCGAAGTCGAGGGCCTTGTGGGCGCTGGTGACGAGAGCGGCGTCGGCGCCGACGGGACGGCGGAGTTGGGGCTTCTCGTCGTAAACGGCGGCGTAGACGGCCTGCGCGACGAGGCGGTTGTCCTGCGGTTCGGGTGCGAGTTTCTCACGCGCGGCCATGAACTTCTTGTAGCGCGCCCAGTACGGCGACGATTCGTTCCACGAAGCGGCGTTGCGGATGTTGCCGCGGAAGTTTGTCTGGAACAGGCCGGGCTCGATGAGGGAGACGCGGATGTTCCACGCCTGCAGTTCAAAGTGCATCGCCTCGGTGAAGCCTTCGATGGCGTGCTTGGTGGCGGAGTAGATGCCGGCGTAGGGGTTGCCGACAACACCGGCGACCGACGACAGGTTGACGATGGCGCCATGGTTCCGCGCGCGCATGTGCGGCACGACCGCGCGGATGACGCGGAGCATGCCGAAGACATTTGTGTCGAACTGCCACTGCACCTCTTCGTCCGTCGCTTCTTCGACGGGACACTGAAGTTCGGCGCCGGCGTTGTTGACGAGGACGTCGATCGTGCCGGCCTTCGCGAGGACGTTGTCGACGCAGCGCTTGATCGAGGCGCTGTCGGTGACATCGAGCTGGACGATGTGGATCGGCAGCGACTCGGCTTCGGCCTGCTTCTCGAGATCGGCGCCCTTTGCGGTGTTGCGCATGCT
>JANPBN010000559.1:0-2840 GCA_031430415.1 Dehalococcoidia bacterium | reverse complement strand
CACCGGATTGCAACTCCGCCCGTCATCGCGATCGCCACGACGCCCGCCCCCGTATCTTCGGCGCGGGCGGCGGCGCCGGCGAATCCCTGGTGCAGGACGCGATCCTTGCTCCGCGTACCCTCCGGGAACATCAGGAGCGGTTCGCCACGGTTGACGATCGCGATGGCCTCGCGGAGCGCGCCGCGATCTGCGCCGAAGCGATCGACCGGGAAGGCGCCTACCAGGCGGAACAGCAGCGCAAAGGGCGGCAGCTTGAACCACTCCTTCTTCGCCATGATGTTCAACCGCCGCGGCGACACACCTGGCAAGATGCACGGGTCGGCGTTGTTGAGGTGATTCGCGACAAAGATCACGCCGCCCTTGCGAGGCACGTTGTCCTTGCCGATGACGGTCGGGCCCTTGACGTACAGCACGAGGCAGATGCGGATGAATGCCACAACGGCCCCGTACGATATCGGTACGATCCTGCGCCAAATCATCGCGTTCGCTCCACGATCCGTTCCACGACCTCTTCGAGCGTGAGGTCGTCTGTGTTGATGATCACAGCGTCTGGCGCCGGCGTCAAAGGCGACGCCGCCCGAGTCGAGTCGAGTTCGTCCCGCCGCGCGAGATCAGCGGTCAGTGCTTCCACGTCGGGTTCTCCGCCGTCGAGGCGCATCTGCGCAGCGCGGCGTTCGGCGCGTACGCGTGGCGATGCATCGAGGTAGACCTTGAGATCTGCATCCTCCAGCACCACGGTACCGATGTCGCGGCCAGCCATGATGATTTCGCCATCGGCGGCGAGTGCGCGCTGCAGCACTACGAGCGCCGTCCGCACTCCGGGGACGCGTGAGACGAGCGACACGTTCGTCTCTACGTCCGGCTCGCGGAGGTGGGGCGTGGCGTCCTCGCCGTCGAGAACGACGGCTGTCCCATCTCCACTCGCGGCAGGTGCCGTGCGCACCGAAAGCGATACGGTTTCAGCGAGCCGCGTCAGGGCGGCAGCATCGTGAACATCGAGGTGGCGACGGAGTGCGAGCCAGGTCATCGCGCGGTACATCGCTCCCGTATCGACGAAGCGATAGCCGAGCCGCGCGGCCACGGCGATGCCGACAGCGCTCTTGCCGGACGCGGCAGGGCCGTCGATCGCGATGACGCGGGTGCGTGGATGAGCAGTGGAGTCGGTGCTGACTGAGGCCTCCGGGAACAGGGAAGTATAGTCAGCGTTCGTGCGTGGGCGGTAGGCGATCACAGGCCAACGAGTTCGCGAAGTGACGCGACCTCACGGTCCGACAGCCTCCGGACGTGCCCCTTCGCCGCCTTCGCCAGCGCGATGTCGCCGATGCGTGTGCGGACGAGCGCGCGAATCGGATGCCCCACGGCGGCGCACATCAGGCGTACTTGTCGCTTGCGACCCTCGTGGATAACGACCCGGACCCATGTGCGGCCTTCTCGCACCTCGTGACCGTATGGTGCCGGCGCGATCCGGACATCGGCGTTGGCGGTCACCCGATCACCGAGGTCGATGCCCGTGCGCATTCGGCCGAGGGCTTCTTCGTCAGGGACGCCTTCGACCTGCGCGAAGTACTCCTTGTCGATGCGATAGCGGGGATGAGCGAGGCGGTGCGCCAGTTCGCCGTCGTCGGTGAAGAGCAGTAGGCCTTCCGTGTCGCGATCGAGGCGTCCGATCGCGAATACGTGTGGAGGCAGGTCGTTCGGCAGCAATTCCATGACGGTGCGACGATTCTGTGGATCGCTTGCCGTCGTCACGACGCCGTACGGTTTATTCATCGCAAGGTAGACGTGGCCCGAGGGGAGAACGAGCGGCTTCCCGTCCACGGTGATGACATCGACATCTGGGTCAGCCTGGGAGCCGAGTTCGCTCACGACATTGCCGTTGATGCTGACGCGTCCGGCAGTAATCACGGTCTCCGCCGAGCGACGCGAGCCATGACCGGCCCGAGCGAGGATCTTCTGCAGGCGCTCCTTCACGGCCGCACCCGCTGGCGGACAACGCCCACAGCACGCCATGTGCCGATGCCGCCGAGTGCCGCGAGCGACGTCGCGGCGATCGCCCAGGGCAGCCAGGCGAGGGCGCTGCCTTCGCCGGCGAGGATCTCGATCCGCGGCCGTAATTGTGGTTGAGGTTTGCCCTGTGCAGATACGAAGGCGGTTCCGGGCGACGGCGAAGCGTTGTCGACGAAGTCCGATGCGCGATCGCTATCGGCCCCCGCCGGCACGCGCTCGATGCTGTGGCCCGCCGGAACGCCATCGATGGCCGGGTCGAGGGCGCCGCGGTCGTCGCCCCATGAGATGGCGTCCGCCCAAGTACCGTCAGGCGCGACAAGGAGAAGCGTGTCACCATCGTTCCCGAGTCCGTTGCCTATGCGCCCGCCGATGGTCATGACGCGTGCGGCGATCTCAGGAGGCAGGCCAGTCGCGGCGGCTGCGCTCCCCGCGACAATCGCGTACGCCCCCGGGCTGAGCGTGAACGCCGGCAGCACATCGACACTCGCGCCATCGGAGAGCATCCAGCCGTTGAGGTCGATTGTGGCGGTGCCGGCGTTGTACAGCTCGACCCATTCTGCGTCTCCGTCCGCGAGGTCTCCGACCGGGTCGTACAGGACCTCGTTGATGACGATGCGCGCGCCGGCGTGCGGTGCACTTCCGGGCGACGACGTGAAGTTCGCGCGCGCTGCGGACCGCGATCGCGATGGCGCAGGCCCCGCGGTGTCGTCGGCGGGCCGCGCGGATCCGACAGCACCGCCGGCGGGAAGAGGCGTCGGTGATGGCGGCAACGGCTGCGCGACCCCAAACGCGGCATCATCGACGTAGATCGCCGCGGGCGCAGCGGATGTCGG
>JANPBN010000558.1:0-1956 GCA_031430415.1 Dehalococcoidia bacterium | reverse complement strand
GTTCCGTTCAGGTCAGCCCGTCAGGAATGCGGCGATCTCGGCATTTACCTCGCTCGCCAGTTCGGTGAAGTAGATGTGCTTGGCGATCGGGTAGACCGTCAGGCGCGCGTTGGGAATGTGCGATGCCAGGAAGTGGCCGTTTGCGACGGGGACGATGCCGTCGCCCTCGCCGTGCTGCACGAGCGTCTCGGCGCGAATCTCGCCGAGACGTCCGGCGGTGTCGTGGCCCCGCACAGCGGCCAGTTGGTTCGCCTGGTCTGCGTCCGACGACCGCAGGTACTCCATCGACCGCACCTGGGCGACGATATCGGCGTCGTGCTCGGCGATGTAGCCATCGCTGTAGTGCAGCGGGTAGCGCATGCGCAGTCCATCGACGGAGTCCGGGTGTCCGAGCGACCTCATGTACAGCTCGAGTTGCTCGACGGGCGGCAGCACATGCGCTTCGCCGCCCGGCGACGTGCAGCCCAGCACCAGCCGTCGGAGCCGCTCCGGGTGACGCAGAGCGAAGTGCTGCGCCACCATGCCGCCGAACGATGTCCCGAAGACGTGAGCGCTCGCCTCACCGGCCGCATCGAGCACGGCCGCGCAGTCGTCGGCGAACATCTCCATGGTCCATTGACCGGGAGGCGAATCGGAGCGTCCGGCCCCGCGCGGGTCGAGCGCGATGACGCGAAAGTGCTTCGCCAGGGCGGGCAGGTTGGCGTGGTAAACCGGGATCGTCGACCCGAAGCCGGGGATGAGGAGCAGCGGTTCGCCTTCGCCGTGAATCTCGTAGTACAGCTTGACGCCGCCGTTGGTCGTGGTTGCCATTCGATTATCTCTCCTTGCGGACAGCGTAGCGAGGCTGTCTTCGAGGCGCGAACGAGTTCCGGCGCGCGTCGGCGCACCTCGGAAGACCTTCTCGCGAAGCACATCCAGCTGCTTCACCAGACTCGGCGATATTCGCCTCTGGTGCCGAGAATTTCACATCTGCCGCTTGACAGGTTGCGCGTACCCCACCTAAGATCGAACCGCGACAACCGAATAGCACACACAGCCGAGTCCCTGCGGCAGCGCAGGGAGCGGGGGACCCAAACGGATCCTGGGCTGAACGGCGCGGAGTGCGCCGAGGGGAACCTTCTCCCCTAAGCCGCCAGCTAACCTCGTAGGCTTTGAAGGTCGGGCCAGTGATATGGACGACCTTTTCTGTTGCGCGGAACACACGGTGCACGGAGGCACGTTAACCGCCATCAAACCAAACAAACGCCGGGCAAGGACTGCCAGCAGTTTCCGCTCTACGTGGGAGCCCGTAGCGACGCCGGACTTCGGCGCGCTGCCGGAGCCCCGTCATCATGTGCCTGTGGCGCCGGCAAGCGTCGCGTCGCCGGCGCAGGCGGTCTGGCGCAGCGACGCGGCCGTCGCCGTCATGACGCCGCCTCGCCACGCGCCATCGCACCTCATCGGCGACCTCACGCAGCCCATCGCCGGTGTGGCGACGGCCGTCCGCGAGCGCGTCCACGTCACGACATGGGAGCGGCTGTTGACGCGAGCGCTCGAGATCATGCCGCTCGCGCTGGCGCTGACACTGATCACATCGCTGGTCTGGGGGGCACTGTGGCTCCCGATCCCGCTCGTCATCATGCTCCTGGGGTTCGACCTCTACTGGGCCTGGCGTTCGATCAACAACGGCATTCACGCCCTGCGCGGCTACCGCGCCCTCAAGTCCTCCGCGCGCATCGACTGGAAGCAGAAGTATGTCGCCGAGACGTGGGGCGCGAGTTCCGCCGCCGGCCGCAATGCGCTTCCATGGGACGACATCTCCCATCTCGTGATCATCCCGACATATAAGGAGTCCGTCGACAAACTCCGCGCGACGCTCGGCAAGCTGGCCGAGAGCGAGGTCGCCGCGGACAAGCTGCTCGTCGTCATCGCGATGGAAGAGGCGGACGAAGGAGCGCAGGACCGCTTCGAGATCCT
>JANPBN010000557.1:0-4290 GCA_031430415.1 Dehalococcoidia bacterium | reverse complement strand
CGCTGTACGAGGCGGCGAGCGACCTTCGCCAGGACGCCGCCGTCGCCGGATGAGTGGCCCTCTCTTCGCGGGGATCGACCTTGGCGGCACGAAGCTGCTTGTGCTGGTGTGCGACGGTGCGGGCGGTCTCGTCGGCACGGTACGCACGCCGACCCTCGCGCAGCAGGGGCCGGACGCCGTCATCGAGCGCATCGCCACCGCAGTGGAGCAGGCGACGGCCGAGGCCGGGGCGATGACGGACGATCTCGCCGCGGTCGGCATCGCGGCGCCGGGTCCGATCGACTACATCAATGGCATCGTCACCGATCCGCCGAACCTGCCGGGGTGGCACGATGTGCCGCTGGGCCGTGCGGTGCGCGACCGGCTCCATGCGCCCGTTCGCCTGGAGAATGACGCGAACTGCGGCGCGGTGGGCGAGCACCGGTACGGCGCTGGCCGTGGCTACCGGCACTTGGTCTATGTGACGGCGAGCACGGGCATTGGCGGTGGCGTGATCATCGACGACGAGTTGTATGTGGGCGCATCAGGCGCGGCGGGAGAGGTCGGGCATCTCGGTGTGTCGGCGGCGGGACCGTCCTGCGGCGCCGGGCACCCCGGATGCCTGGAGGCGTATGCTTCGGGGACCGGGATCGCAGCACGGGCGCAGGAGGCGATCGATGCCGGCAGGATGGCGCATCTCGCGCGGATGGCGGAGCGGACGCCGCCGCTGACGGCGGAGTCGGTGTATCTGGCGTCGCAGCAGGGTGAGGCCGAGGCCGGGGCGATCATCGAGTCGGCCGGGCGCTACCTGGGGATGGGCCTGGCGAGCGTGATCAATGCGTTCAACCCGGAGGCGGTCGTAATCGGCGGCGGCTTGACGAACATGGGCGATGCGTATCTGGGGCCGGCGATCGCCACCGCCCGGGAGCGCTCGTTCGCGCAGTCGTTTGCCGACGTCCGCATCGTGGAATGGGAATTGGGGGAGATGGGCACGGCCCTGGGTGCGATGCGCATCGCGCAGGACCGGGCGGCGCGAGGGACGATCTAGGGCGACTGGCCTGAATCTGGCACAGCTTCGTGCCGATACTCAGGTCAGGGTCTCCCTTAGGGGTTCTCGCACCGAAGGTGTGGTGGCGGCATGTTCCAGAAACGGCGATGGCAGGTTTTCGAGACGGAACGCTCGCGGCAGCTTGAACTGGCGGGCATCGTCTTCCTGTGGCAGGCGGCCGTGGGCATCTACTTCCTGTCGCTCGTGCAGCAGTACTTGCCGCAGCAACTCGATACGAGCGCGGGGTTTCCCGGGTACGCGATGGCCTGCTACGGCGTCGCGAAGTTCGTCTGCCAGCCGGCGGCGGGGTGGGCGGCCGATCGCATCGGCCGGCGCACGACGATGGTGCTCGGCATGGCGCTGAGCATGCCTGTCCTGGCGCTGATGATGGAAGTACGCGACGCGCGATCATTCCTGGTGTTCAGCGCGCTCCTCGGCATGTCCGCGGCAACGATGTGGCCGGCGTTCATCGCCTATGTCGGAGAGACGACGCCGCACGGCCGGCGCGCCGGGACGATGTCGCTGCTGAACATCGCGCAGATGGCGGGCATCGGCGCGGGCACGCTGACTGGCGTGCTGATGGTGGACTTTGTGACGTACGGCGCGGCGTTCTGGGTGTGCATTGGCTTCACGTTCCTGTCGCTGGCGGTCGTGATGCGGCGGATCGATGATCGCCCCACTGCCGTCGTCCTGCCGGTGTTGCGAGGCGATGGCGCTCGCGCAGACGGAGAACCGGAGCGCGGCCCGAGCGGCGGGTGGACACCGGGCATCGTGATGCTCGGCGTGATCGTGCTGTTCCTGACGGTCGGCACCAGCCTGCATACACCGATGATCGGCGCCTACACCCGCGATGTGCTGCAGGTAAAGATGTCGTACATGGCGCTCTTGTTCCCGCTGCCCGCGATCGCCGGCGCCGCCGGACTGTGGACGTTCGGCCGCCATGCCGATCGCTTCGGCAGGCAGGTGCCGCTGATCGCCGGGCTGTTTGTCGCGTCGCTGTGCATCTTCGGGCTGACCCTGACGCGCAGTCCGCTCATCGTCGTGAACCTCGTCGTGCTGGCCGGGCTGGCCTACGCGATCAGCATTCCGGCCTGGGGCGCGGCGGCCCTCGACGCGACGGATGCCGGGAGTCGCGGGTTGTGGCTGGGCATGTTGAGTGCGGTGCAGGGACTCGGCGTGGCCGGTGGGCAGGCGCTCGGCGGCCTGATTGGCGGCGTGTGGGGCCCGTTGGCTCCGTTCAAGCTTGCGGCGTTGCTGCTGATGGTCGCGCTGGCGCTGATCGTCGCCCAGCAGGCGGCGCACACGCGGCGGCGCAACGAAGTCGTTACGGCGCCGGTGCGCATTCGTTAGATCCGGTCGGCTTCGATCCGACTATACTGATCGCGTGCCTCGCCGCATCATCTTTATCGCTCTGTACGCGCTTGTGTCGCTGCTGCCGTTCGTCGCGCTGACGGGCTGCGGGATCGTGGGCGGCGCATCAGCCACCGCGACGGCCACAAGCACCGCCACGATGCCGCCGACATCGACCGCCACCGTCACATCAACATCGACCGCGACGCCGCTGCCCACGGAGACGGCAACGTCCGAACCGACGGCGACACTGACACCAGAACCGACGATCGCGCCGGTCGTGACCGTGCCGCCAACTGTGGTGACACGCGATCCGGGCGTCCGTGTGCTGCCGCAGGGTGGGACGATCATCGTCCGCGCGCCCGTGGCAGGTGCGGCCAGCGCGCGCACGTCGTATCGCGGCGACGATCTGGCGATGCTTTCGGACGGGACCTCGTACTGGGTCGTGATCGGTGCGAGCTCCGGCGCCGCGCTCGGTGATTTCGTCGCGACGGTCACGCGATACGACGACGGCGGTGCGGTACTCGACACGACATTCGAGACGATACCGGTGGTGCCGACGGAGTATCCGGTCGAGTACATCACGCTGCCGCCGGGGCAAATCGAAGGTCTGCCGATCGAGGGCATTCAGCTCGAGATCAACATTCGCGCCGACACGTACGCCGTATTCACGCCGGCGAAGCTGTGGAGCGGGCCGTTCATCGTTCCGGCGGTGGGGCCGCTCACCGGGTCGTTTGGCGACGGGCGGAGCTACAACGGCGGGCCGGTGTCGAGCCGTCACAGCGGCACGGATTTTGGCGCCGATGAGGGTGCGCCGGTCGTTGCGGCAGCGACGGGCCGCGTCGCGTTCGCGGGGTACCTGGCGACGCGGGGCAACTCCGTCATCGTCGATCATGGCGCCGGCGTGTTCACGGGCTACCACCACATGTCGCGTATCGATGTTGCGGCGGGGCAAGATGTTGCCATAGGTCAGCAGGTGGGCGCAGTGGGCACGACGGGGCTAGCGACAGGGCCGCACCTGCACTGGGAACTGATCGTCGCCGGCGTCAACGTCGATGCGATGTTGTGGACGCAGCCCGGCTCCGTGCCGTGAGATGCGGTCATGGTATGACGGTCATACGATGATGGTCACCGTCGATCGCGTTTTCGCGCTGCTTGACGCGACGTATGGTGCGGAGACATGGCACTGGTCTGCGCCGCATGTTCGTGGCGGCTTCGACATCTTTGCGGGCGCGGTGCTCGTGCAGCACACGACGTGGGTGAACGCCGAACGCGCTCTCGATCAACTGCGCGCGGCTGGTGCGCTGGATCCGGCGCGTCTGGCTTCGCTCGATGAAGCGGACATCGTGCCTCTCGTGCGGCTCAGCGGGACGCCGACGGTGAAGGCACGGCGTCTGCGAGCCGTCGCGCAGACGGTCGTCGATGCGGGCGGCCTCGAAGCGATGCTGGCGCTTCCGGCAGCGGAACTGCGGGCGCGGCTGCTGGCGACCCACGGCATTGGCCCGGAGAGTGCTGATGCGATCGCGTTGTATGCGGCCGGCGCGCGCGTCTTCGTGATCGACGCGTATACCCGGCGTCTGTTTCGCCGCATCGGCATCGGGCCTGTCGGCGACAGGTACGAAGCGTGGCAGCGCTGGACCGAGGACGCGCTGCCGGATGCGGACGCCGCGGCGTTCGCGCGCCATCACGCGCATATCGTGCTCCACGGCAAGGCGCTGTGCAGGACGAGGCCGCTGTGTGGTGTGTGTCCCTTGCGTTCCGATTGCGCCACTGGCCTGGCCTGACTACACGACGGTGGGCGAGTAGTGAATCAGCATGCCGCGAGTCGCTCGGCGTCCTGCATGCGTGCCGCGACGTACTGTCGGGCCTCGTCGCGCGTACCGGCCGGGATCGCGGCGGCGGCATCGGTGACG
>JANPBN010000556.1:0-2761 GCA_031430415.1 Dehalococcoidia bacterium | reverse complement strand
TCGAACAGGAGCAGCGCCTTGACGCGATTCGGGTAGCGGAGCGCGAACTCCTGCGCGATCATCCCGCCCATCGACAGGCCGCCGATGTACGCGCGGTCGATGCCGAGGTGGTCCATGAGCGCAACGTGGTCGGCGACGTAGTCTCGCGCGAGGCTGTACGACTCCATGTCGGCGGGGGCGGTCGATGCGCCGTGTCCGCGGAGGTCGTAGGTGACGACGCGATACTTCGCCGTGAACGCGGGCAGTTGGTCACGCCACATGTCGACGCTGCCCGAATAGCCGTGCACGAGGATGAGCGGGTCACCCGCGCCGTGGTCTTCGTAGTTGATGTCGATGCTGTTGAGGTGCGCGATGGGCATGGGGTGGTCAGCTCGTGATTGGTGACTGGTGATTGGGTGCCGGCTAGCCGGAAAGGATCAGGCCAAGCCGTAGCGCTCTTCGGCGGCGCGCAGTTCGGGGACGCCGACGATCTGCTCGAACTCGTGGAACGGCGTCAGCGCATCGATCATACCGGCGGTGGTCTTCGTGCGGTACAGCTCGTCGTAGACCGCAGCGATCGCCTTCGCGGCCGCCATGAGTGCGCTGAGTGGAAAGACGACCATCTTGTAACCGAGCGCCTGGAGTTCGTCGTGGCGCAAGAGCGGCGTCTTGCCGCCCTCGACCATGTTGGCGAACAGCGGGACATCCGGGATCGCGGCCTTGACCGCGCGGAGCTCATCGATGCTCTGCGGCGCTTCGACGAAGACGACATCGGCGCCGGCGTCGCGATAGAGGCGGCCACGGCGGATGGCGTCGTCGAGGCCGAGGGGCGCGCGGGCGTCGGTGCGCGCGATGATGACGAGGCCGCTGTCGCCGCGGGCATCGGCTGCGGCGCGGATCTTCGCGGCGTGTTCTTCTGCCGGAATGACCTTCTTGCCCTCGAAGTGACCGCACTTCTTCGGCCACTGCTGGTCTTCAAGGATGAGTCCGCCCGCGCCGGCGGCAACGCACTCGCGGACGGTGCGCTGCACGTTGAGGGGATTGCCGTAGCCCGTATCCATATCCGCGACGACCGGCACGCTGACAGCGGCGCAGATCTGGCGGACGCGCTCCATCGTCTCCGACATCGTCAGCAGACCGAAGTCAGGCTGGCCGAGCATCGATGCGCTGAAGCCAAAACCGGTGGTGAACATGGCGCTGAATCCGGCACGCTCCGCGAGGCGTGCGGAAAGCCCGTCGTACGCGCCGGGAAGGACGACGATCTCCGGGCCATCGAGCATCGTGCGGAGTGTGTGAGCCTGGGTCATGGTGTGTCCTCGCGGATGTGGGCGGCGGTGGTTGGGCGCGATCGTATCACACCGCCCACCGGAAGCCGCAACGGTGTCTGGTGCCGCAGGCGGGACGTTCGCGTCAGGCTGTAGCCGCGATGATGCGATCGATCTGGCCGGCGTGTTCGTGGTCATGATCGGCGACGTTTTCCAGCACGCTCATGACGCTGTACTGCTCGCGACCGAGCGCGCGCACATCGTAAAACGTCGTCTCCTCCACACCAGCGACGGCTGATGTGAGCTCAGCCCGGTACCGCTCAAGCGCGGCGATGACGGCCGCGACGGAAGCGACATCGCCCGGAACCGCATCAGGGATCTGCACCGCGAGTCCTCGCAGATGGACGATGACGCGGGTGTAGGAGACTTCCGCTTCGATGACATGGCGCAGCGCTTCCTGCACCGACCAGCCGCCCCGACGCGTCCGGAGGAGATCGTCGTCGGTCAGCGTTCTCAGGCGACCGAGAAGTGCGCCGCGAGCCGCTGTCGCCGCCACGAGGGTCTCTGCCAGATCGCGTTCGAACTCGGTATCCACGCTGCCTCCTATAGCGACGCTCGGCGCTTTCCGACCGGACGGCCCTCGGAACTCCACTCGGGCCAGCCACCGGCCAGCCGAACCGCATCGAATCCTCGGCCACGAAGGAGGGCGACGGCTTCATCCGCCATGAGACAGTACTCACCTCGGCAGTACGCGACGATCCGCTTGTCGCGCGGGAGTTCCTCGAGCCGCATCGTGAGATCCTCGATGGGGACCGAGATTGCGCCGGCGATGTGGCCATGCTCGAACTCCATCGTGGGGCGCACATCGAGGAGCACCGCAGCGCCTCGCTCGAGCAGACGCTGAACGTCGTTGCGTAGGACTTCCTCTTCGCTCTCGTCTTCCGAATAGTCCTGTCGCAGCCGGCCGATCTCGGGGAGCCTTTCGGCCGCGAGGGCCCGGAGCGCGAGCCACAGCGACGTCACGTGGGGCGTGGCGAGGCGATAGACGACGGCGGTACCGGCGCGCTCGGATTCGACGAGCCGAGCGTTCTTGAGGACCTGCAGGTGCTGGGAGACATTCGCGAGTGTCATCCCTGTCTCCGCGGCGAGCGCCTCGACGCGACGGGGGGCCTGGGCGAGGGTATCGATGATCTCGAGCCGTCGCTCGCTGGCGAGCGCCTGCGCGACGCGCGCGAACTCGGGGTAGAGGCGCTCCTTGAACGTCCGGTGAGCCATGTGGGGATTGTGAACGATGCCAGACCGGATTGTCAATCATTCAATCAATCGCTTGACTATATGGAGGGAGGCGATTAGGATGTGCTCCTGAACGCTAAGGAGCACCCCATGACGTCCCAGCCCGTCACGCACGCGAAGGTCGACCGCGATCAACTCCGCCGCCAGATCAGCGAGAAGTACACGGATGTGGCCCTGGATCCCGTCAAGGGGTTCCACTTCCACACCGGGCGCCCACTCGCGGA
>JANPBN010000555.1:0-5762 GCA_031430415.1 Dehalococcoidia bacterium | reverse complement strand
CAACATCGCCGAGTTCATGGCCCAGTTTGACATCGACGGCGGCCTTGTGGGCGGCGCGTCGCTGAAGGCCGACGTCTTCGCTGGCATCGTCGCCGGCGCCGCTGCCGCGCGCACGTAGGTGGACCAACCCTGCATCGCGATCGTCGGCGCGACGGCGACCGGCAAGACGACACTTGCCATCTCGCTTGCGCAGGAATTCGGCGGAGAGATCATCAACGCCGACTCGCGCCAGATCTACCGCGGCATGGAGATCGGTACGGCCAAGCCGACGCGTGCTGAGCGGAAAGCGGTACCGCATTGGCTCGTCGATGACGTGAATCCCGACGAGGACTACAGCCTGGCGCCGTTTCTCGATGCGGCGCGAGCGGCGCTCGATGAAATCGCTGGTCGTGGACGGACCCCGATCGTGGCAGGCGGCGCGGGGCAGTTCATCTGGGCGCTGCTCGAAGGATGGCAGGTGCCCCGCGTTCCACCGAACCTCGAGCTGAGGGCGGATCTGTCAGCGCGAGCCGACCATGAGGGCGCGCAGGCGGTCGCCGAGGAGCTGAGAGCGATCGACCCGGAGGCCGCCGCGACCATCGCAATCACCAACGTTCGGAGGCTGATCCGGGCGATCGAAGTGACGCGCGGGACCGGGAAGCCGTTCAGTGCGTGGCAGCGCGAACGCGTTCCGGTGCCTGGTGCCACCATCATCGGCCTTCGCATGCAGCGGGCAGCACTTCACGCCCGCATCGATGCTCGCGTCGATGCGATGCTGGCGGCCGGTCTGGTGGAGGAGGTGCGCGATCTGATTGGAAGGGGCTACTCGTGTGCGCTCCGGTCGATGAGCGGTATCGGCTACCGTCAGATCTGCGAGTACCTCGACGGCGCGTGCTCGCTCCCAGATGCGGTTGCGCGCATCAAAACCGAGACACACAGACTCGCGCGGATGCAGCACACATGGTTCCGCGACGACGACCCGCGCATCACTTGGCTCGACGCCGAATCACCGCGACTCGCCGCAGAGGCCACCCAGATCGTTCGGCACTTCGCTTCCGGCCCGGCCAGCACCGGGGTATCCTGAACGCGATGGAATTCACCAAGATCCACGGCACCGGGAACGATTTCGTCATGGTCGACGCTCGGGCGCTCGATCGCGACTGGAATGCTCTCGCCTTGGCGATGTGCGATCGGCACTTCGGCGTCGGCGCCGATGGGCTCATTCTTGCGACACCGTCATCGAGCGGCGACGTCCGCATGCGGATCTTCAACGCGGATGGGTCCGAAGCGGAGATGTCCGGCAACGGCATGCGTTGTCTCGCGAAGTTCGCTGCTGATGCCGGTATGGTGGCGCCACGCGCAGGTAGATTCGTCGTCGAGACCGGCGCTGGTTTGCTCCAGGTTCAGGTCGCATCGGACGTCTCCGGCCGCGTCGCGAGCGTGCGGCAGAGCATGGGGCCGCCACGCCTGGATCCGCGCGAGATCCCGGTGAATATCGACGCACCGCCGCCTATCATGGAGTTCGAGTTGAGGGTCGGCGAACGCCGCCTGGCGATTACGCCCGTGTCGATGGGGAACCCCCACGCCATTCTGTTTCAGGACGAAGCTGTTGAGACCTATCCACTGCACGAAGTCGGGCCGTCGGTTGAGCACCATGAGTTGTTTCCGAAGCGTACGAACTTCGAGGTGGTTCGCGTGCTCGATCGCGGACATGCGGAGATGCGGGTCTGGGAGCGCGGCGTCGGCGAGACGCTGTCGTGCGGTTCCGGTGCCTCAGCGGTGATGGTTGCGTCGCGGCTGCTGGGTCTGGCCGACGGCACGCTCGAACTGCGGGTGCCGGGCGGCGTGCTTCATCTCGCTTGGGATGGAGAGGGTGACGTGATGCTCGAAGGTCCAGTCGCTGAAGTGTTTCGCGGGGTCTGGCCCGAGTGAGCGCACCGGGACAGCTTCGACGCATAGGTGCGCCGGTCGGTGACAGCATCGCTGACCTCATCGAGTCGCACGTGGCGTTCGGCACGTACTGGCATGACGACATCGACTCGGCCGTGGCGGCGCATCCGGAGTTGGTCGTCCGGCACGGTCCGAACGTCATCGCGGCGATTCCGCAGGGCAACACACGCATCATCTACGGCTTCGAGAACGAGCGCGCGTTTGCGGATCACTTCCCCGACATGCTCGATCGCCTGCTGCCGCTCGTGCGCAAGGCGTACGGCGCCGACTCGGTACGGCTGAGGTGGTCGTACGGGCCGGGACGCACGATCGCGGAACCGGTACTGCGGCGGCTCCTGTTCGAACCGGTCCGAGACTGGCTTGAGTTCACGCTCAACCGCCCGCCGAAGCTCCCGGCGCTCACCGCAATCAAGGGTGTTCGCTTTCGCGATGGCGATGCATGTGATGCACGGGCACTCGTACGCATCGACGCGCAGGCGTTTCCCGACACGCCGATCCCCGTCGAAGGATTCATTGAACGACTCAACGAGTCGTCACTGATCGTGGCAACGGCCGATGGCGCCATCGCTGGGTTCGTGACGTTCGCGCAGCCTGAACCGGGGCATGGATTCGTGGCAATCCTTGCGGTCGATGAGGCGCATCGCGATCTTGGCATTGGCGCGGCGCTCATGGTGCGCGCGATGCGGCGTTTGTTCGCGGACGGCGCGCGCAGCGTAATGCTGACCACCGACCAGGATAACGGCAGTGCTATTCGCCTGTACGTGCGCCTCGGCTTTCGGCAAACGGCGGCGGGCCGTGACTATCGCCGCCTGACCGACCCGAGGGCAATCGCCAAACTGAAGCGCGCCGGCGAAGGCACACTGATCCGCTTCGGCGGTTGGCGCTGAGCGGATGGACGTGTCCCGCGTATTCGGCTGGGACAGCTCCCTTGCGGAGGTCGTACTCCGCTGCGTCATCGTCTACGTCGCAGTCATCGTCGGAATGCGGCTGACCGGCCGGCGTCAACTCGGGCAAATGACGCCGTTCGACCTGGTACTCATCCTGCTGATCGCCAACGCGGTCCAGAACGCAATGGTAGGCAGCGATACATCGGTTCTTGGTGGCCTTGTCGCTGCGGGAACACTGCTCTTTCTGAACCAGGTTGTCGGAATGGTGCTGAGTCGGGTGCCGGAACTCCGGCGCGCCGTGGAGGGAGAGCCCGTGCTGATTGTTCACGACGGAAAGCTGCTGGAAGAGCAGGTGAGGCGCGAAGGACTGACGGATGCGCTCGTGATGCAGGCGATGCGGGAGCACGGATTCGAAGATCTCTCCCGAGTTGGCACGGCGGTCCTGGAGATCGACGGCACCATCAGCTTCACGACTGCCGGAGGCCCAACCGTGCGCACACGGCATCGCGTTCGTGCGACGAGATCCGGCGGCAACTGATGACGAGCGCCGTTAATGTTGGGCTCGGCCGGAACGGTCCGTGGTTGCAGAACGACTGGCTTCGCGTTGAGACGCGGCAGGCGGATGGGTCGATCGCTCCGGTGGCGCTTACAGGAGCGTTTCGGCCGACGGAGCGCGCGATCGCATACGTGCGGCTCGTGGGTGGCCTTGATGCCCACTTTGGTCGATCGGACTACGATGTTCAGCCAGTGAGCGATGCACGGGGCGCGGGACAGGCCCTCACGCTCACCTCGCGAGACCCGCGCTCGGGCGTGACGCTGCGCCGGGAGATCGCGCTGTACGATGGGCACCCGTTCTGCGTACTTCGCCTTGGTATCAGCAACGATAGTGATGCGCCGCGCCACGTGGAATCGATGCACGTATTCGGCACGCCGGATGCCGGCCGGGGCAAGCTGCAACTTGCGTCGAACACCGCCGACCTGCGGATCTATCGCAACGGCTGGCAGTCGTGGTCCCCGACGATGTCGTTCGGCGGTGCGCAACTCGACGTCCAGAGCGGTCCGCCGGTGCTCGCGCCAGAGCAGCCTCAGCGCGAATCCGGGCGATTCGCATCGGACGACGTGGGTGTGCTGTTCGATCCGCAGGCGCAACGGTCGATGCTTGCGGGCGCGATCTCAGCGCGCGACATGCTGACGCGGATATTCATCGATGCGCCGTCGCGGGCGATCGATGTTCGGTGTCTCGGCGATGGCGTGGCGGTGGATCCGGGCGAGACGCTGTGGTCGGAGCGAATCATCATCGACCTTGCGGGAACGCCGATTGAGCAACTTGATCGCTACGGCGAGGCGCTGGGACGCGAGATGGGCGCGCGCGTACCGCCTACGACACCTTCCGGCTGGTGCTCGTGGTACTACTTTTACACCGGCGTCACCGAGGATGACGCCATCAGGAACCTGCGATACCTCGAGTCGCATCGCCGGGATCTGCCGGTCGACACGTTCCAGATCGATGATGGTTACCAGGCGGACATCGGCGACTGGCTCGTCACAAACGAGAAGTTCCCGCACGGCATGGCGTGGCTCGCGGCGGAAGTGAAGAAGGCCGGCTATACGCCCGGGCTCTGGCTCGCGCCTTTCCTGTTGGCGGACACGTCGCGGACATACGCAGACCATCCAGATTGGGTTGTGGCGAACGGCGACGGCACGCCCGCGCTCGCAACGGACAACTGGCAACGCAACAACTGGGCACTCGACGGTACGCATCCGGACGCGTTGGCGTGGCTCGGCGAGCTGTTTCACGAGGTTTGCGACGGTTGGGGCTACGACTACGTCAAGATCGACTTTCTCTATGCTGCAGCTCTTGCGGGTAGGCGACATGAGGCGGGAGCGACGCGCGTCCAGGCGTACCGGCGGGCGCTTGCGAAGATTCGCGAGACGGTGGGCGACTCCAGATTTATCCTGGGCTGCGGGTCGCTAATGGCGCCCTCGGTGGGTATGTTCGATGGCAACCGCATCGGCCTTGATGTCGCTCCGTTCTGGCGGAACCTCACCACCGAAGAACGGGCGCGGCTGCCGGTGCGCCCAAGGCTCCCCGACGACGGACTGAGCGCTGAAGGCGCGCTTCGAAACACCCTGACGCGCCTATGGATGCACGGGCGGCTCTGGCTGAACGACCCGGATTGCGTGCTGGTTCGCACCGATCGCACGAAACTCACGCTTGACGAGACTCGCACGCTCGTGAGCGTCATCGGCCTGTCGGGCGGAATGATGCTGGTGAGCGACGACATGGACAAGCTGCCGCCGGAACGGCTCGAGCTACTGACGATGCTCGTACCGGTTCTGCCGCACGCGGGTGTGCCACAGGACCTGATGGAACGCGACATGCCAGAGCGCCTCGTGTATTGCTATGAGCGTGGCGGGGAACCGATGCAGACCACGGCGCTCTGCAATTTCGATGATGTGGCGAAAGATCTGCCGCTTTCTTTAGCGCCGGGGCGCTGGCACGCATTCGAACTGTGGAGTGAACGATACCTTGGCATTCACGAAGGCTCGATCGAGTTCACGCTCGTCGAGCCGCGCGGCTGTCGCGTCGTGGCGCTGCGGCCAGCGACGGGCGCACCGTGCGTTGTGGGAACGAACGCGCATATTGGAGTGGGGGCGATCGATATCATCGAGGAGCGCGTCGGGGCGTCGAGGCTCGACGTCGTACTCGACAACGCCGGCCGCCGTGAGCGCCGACTGTGGATCGTGGGCGGCAATGTTGCGTCGGCAACAGTAGCGGGCGCGCAGCGATCGGTTGTCGCCGCTGATGGCGCGTGGGCGATCGATGTGGACCGCGAAGCCGGCAACGAACTCACGGTGACGTTCGAGTAGCTTCAGGACGTGGTCCAATACGGTTGCTAACGTTCGAGCGAACTGCGCGTCGGCGAACGGCCGAGTTGATTTTTT
>JANPBN010000554.1:0-1702 GCA_031430415.1 Dehalococcoidia bacterium | reverse complement strand
CGGCGTTCTATCCGGATCTTGCGTGGAATCGCCACGTCCTGACTCGGGGTCGCGAACGGCCCGCAATGGACCGAGGCTACCCCGAGGCGAGGGCGACGGCGGACTCGATCATCGAGCGGAAGATGACGAGGCCGTCGTCGCAGCCGAGCAATGCTTCGGCCGCGCGTTCGGGGTGGGGCATCATGCCCAGCACGTTCCCGCGCTCATTGATGATGCCGGCGATGTTGTTGATGGATCCGTTCGGGTTCGCCTCGCGCGTCACCTCACCGGCAGGCGTGACGTAGCGAAAGACCACGCGCCGCTCCGCCTCGAGTTGTGCGATGACGCCGGGATCGGCGAAGTAGTTGCCTTCGCCGTGCGATACGGGCACCTGGAGGACGTCGCCCTCGGCAGCCGCCGACGTGAACGGTGTGCGGGCGTTCTCGACACGCAGATACGTCGGGACGCAGCGGAACTGCAGGCTGTCGTTGCGCATGAGGGCGCCGGGCAGCAGGTGTGATTCGCAGAGGATCTGGAAGCCATTGCAGATGCCAATGACGGGCTTGCCAGCCGCGGCGTGACGCTGCACGGATTCCATCACAGGCGAGAAGCGGGCGATCGCGCCACACCGCAAGTGGTCGCCATACGAGAAGCCACCGGGAATGACGACGGCATCGTAGGCGTCGAGGTTGCTGTCGCGGTGCCAGACCAGGTCGGCACGCTGCCCGAGCCCGTGCGTTAGCACATGCTGGCAGTCCTTATCCGACCAGGTCCCGGGAAAAACGAGAACAGCAAAGTTCACGGCGCCAGTATAGCGGCCAGACGCGCGAGGGCAGAGTCAGCCGATTGAGAGTGTGTCGAGGATCGGGAGGGGCCCGAGCACGGAATCTGGTCAAGCAAGCAAGGCGGCACTCGGGCCCCTCCGTCTCCTCTTGACAACGGCGGGGATGGCGAGAACGTAACGCCCTGAGCGTGATCTCGTCAAGACACCAAAAGCGCCGGAGTTGTCATTCCGCGCCGAATCGCCAAGCAGCACCGGCCGGACGCCCGTTTGCCGCCGCTTCACCGGCCGTGTTACCGTCGCGTTGTGAGCGATCCCTTCGTCACCGTGCTGGTGCCCGTCCGCAACGAGGAACGCTACCTCGAACGTTGCCTCTACAGCATCGCCCGCCAGACCTACCCCCGCGAACGGCTCGAAGTCATCGTGATCGACGGCATGTCGGACGACGCGACGCGACAGGTCGTCGCACGCTTCGCGGCGGAGTCGACGGTCGATCTGCGACTGCTCGACAATCCGCGCCGTCTCCCGGCCGCCGCCATGAACATCGGCCTCGCCGCGGCGCGTGGCGACGTCATCTGCCGCCTCGACGGCCACGCGGCGATGGAAGCCGACTATCTGCGCCTGTGTGTCGACGCGCTCGATGCGCAGGCCGTCGACTGCGCCGGTGGTGCTCTCCTCAGCGAGGGCGACACGTACGCGAGCCAGGTCATCGCGCTGGCGATGTCATCGCCGTTCGGCGTGGGTGGCGCGGCGTTCCGCACGGGCGGCGAAGGGCCGGTCGATACGGTGGCGTTCGGCGCCTACCGGCGCGACGTGTTCGAGCGCCTCGGCGGCTTCGCGGAGGACATTGAGCGTGGCGAGGACGATGAGTTCAACTACCGCCTCCGCGACGCGGGCGGCGTCATTCTGCTCGTGCCCCGGGCGCAGGTCCGCTACGCCGTG
>JANPBN010000553.1:0-1583 GCA_031430415.1 Dehalococcoidia bacterium | reverse complement strand
CTCAAGCGCCCGAGCGACATCCCAGCGCATATCGACGAGCACGCCGCCGTAGTCGAAGACCACTGCCTCTATCGCCACAAACCACTACTCCTGCCGGCGGGGAACCAACGTCAACAGTGTGGCAGGGGCCGAGGGGTGACGCGAGCGCGAACGCGTGGCGGTCAGGGGGCGTAGTCGACCGGCCGCAATCCCGATCTCCGATTTCCGCCGTCCGTCGGCCCTAACTCGGCGTGTACTTCATGGCGATGGGCAGGCGGCGGTCGCGGCCGAAGGCGCGCGGCGTGATCTTGATGCCGGGGGGAGCCTGGCGGCGCTTGTACTCGTTCCGGTCCACCATCCGCACGACGCGCTGGACGAGCGCCGTCTCGTGACCCATCGCCACGATCTCTTCCACGCTGCGGTCATCCTCGACGTACGCCTTGAGAATCGGGTCAAGCACGTCGTACGGCGGCAGCGAATCCGTATCGAGCTGATCGGGCCGCAGTTCGGCACTCGGCGGCTTGTCGATCGTCTCCTGCGGGATGACCTCGTGTCCCGTCGCGCGATTCTTGTAACGCGCGAGTTCGTACACCAGCGTCTTCGGCACATCCTTCAGGACGGCGAACCCGCCGGCCATATCGCCGTAGAGCGTCGCATAGCCGGTCGCCATCTCGCTCTTGTTGCCCGTCGTCAGGACGAGCCAGCCGAACTTGTTCGAGAATGACATCTGGACGTTCCCGCGAATACGCGCCTGCAGGTTCTCCTCGGTCACACCAAACTCCGTGTCCGCGAACGGCTCCGCGAGCATCCCGAGCGTCGCCGCGAATGCCGGTTCGATGGGCACAGTCATGAGCCGGATGCCGAGCGAGTCTGCCAGCGCCTCCGCATCCGTCCTGCTTCCGTCGGAGGAGTACCGCGACGGCATCGATAGTCCCACGACATTGCCCGCGCCGAGCGCATCGACGGCAATCGCCGCCACGAGCGCGGAGTCGATGCCACCCGACACGGCGACGAGCGCCACATGGAAGTTCGTCTTCGCAAAGTAATCCCGGACGCCCAGCACAAGTGCTTCCCAGACCTCCGCCACCGGATCGAGCGGAGTCACCAGAGGCACCGTGATCGCAGGCTTCTCCGCGACGAAGGGCGCCTCGGATACCGCGACCTTCCCTCCCGTCCCAGCGCGGTGTAACTCCAGGCGCTCCTTGCGATGCCGCGGATCGTGCAGCCGCGTCTGGAACACGCTCTCGATGTCGAGATCGACGACGATGAGGTCCTCGCGGAATTGCGCGCCGCGCGCGATCAGGTCGCCGCGCTCATCGCAAACCAGGCTGTGTCCGTCAAAGACAAGTTCGTCCTGGCCGCCGACTGCGTTCACGTAACAGACGACCACGCCGTTATCGCTCGCCCGTGTCGAGACAAGGTTCTCGCGAAACGCGCCCTTCCCCTGGTGGTACGGCGATGCATTGATGTTGATGACGACTTCGGCGCCGGCATGCGCCTGCTCGCGCGTCGGCCCGTCCGTGTACCAGATGTCCTCGCACACATTGATGCCGACATCAACGCCTGCAATGACGAACACGGGCGACTCGTGCCCCTGCTGGAAG
>JANPBN010000552.1:0-1567 GCA_031430415.1 Dehalococcoidia bacterium | reverse complement strand
GTCGCGAACACGCGGTCACCGCTGAGCGCTCCGTCGGCTGAAACATCGAAGGCGCGAACATGGAACCGGCTGGTGTCAGCGATGTACAAGGTGCGCTCGTCGGGCGAGAGCGCCAGCCCGTTCGGTCGGTCGAAGTCGGTCGCAAGGAGCGCCAACTCGCCCGACGGCGAGATTGTGAACACGCCGTTGTAGGGCAGTTCTCGCTGCTCCTCCTCGATGCCGTACGGCGGATCCGTGAAGAAGACGCGCCCATCCGATCGCACCACGACATCGTTTGGGCTGTTGAGCCGGTGCCCCTCGTAGTGCGTCGCCAGAGCCTCGACGCCGCCATCACCCTCGATCGACACGCGGCGATTGCCGTGCTCGCAGGCGATCAGCCTCCCGGCGCGATCCAGCGTCAGTCCGTTCGCATTGCCGCTCGGCTCGCGGTGCACGCCAAGCACGCCATCGCGCACAATGTGGATGCGATCATTCGGGATGTCGCTGAAAAGCAGCGCGCCGTCCGGCTGCCACACCGGCCCCTCCGTGAAACCGAGACCTTCGGCGACAACCTCCCACGGTTCCGCAGAGACGAGCGCCCCGAGTCCATCGTCGAACCGCACCTGTGGCATTCGGCCTCCCGACTATCGCGTCCCGAAGTCCCAGCCGCGGCCGCGGTCGTACTCGCGCAGGATCAGCCGCGACACCGTCGCACGATGCACCTCGTCGGGGCCGTCGTAGATGCGCGCGAACCGGGCGTGCCGGTACATCCGCTCCAGCGGCGTGTCCGAAGTCACGCCCGCAGCACCGAACACCTGGATCGCCCGATCGATCGCATTGTGCAGCATCTTCGCGCCAACGACCTTGATGATGCCAATCTCGACGCGCGCCGGGTCGCCCTGGTCCATCTTGTGCGCCGCCTGCAGCGTCAGCAGCCGCGACGCCTGGATCTCGGCCGCGGTCTCGAAGATCATCACCTGGACCTGCTGCTTCTCTCCGAGCGTCGAGCCAAACGCCTTGCGCGAGTTCGCGCGCTCGCACATCAGGTCAAACGCCCGCTGCGCCTGCCCGAGCCACCGCATGCAGTGGAAGATGCGCCCCGGTCCGAGCCGCTGCTGCGCGATGAGGAACCCCTGACCGCGCGGCCCCAGCAGGTTCGTGCGCGGAACGCGGACGTCCTCGTACGCAACTTCGCAGTGACCGCCCATCATGCCCATCACCGGCGTCTCTCGGACGATGTTGTAGCCGGGCGTGTCCGTCGGCACGACGATCATGCTGAAGGCCGCGTGCGTCGGCGTGTCGTCGTCCTCCGTGCGCGCCATCACGGTCGTGTACGCCGCGCGGTTGGCGCCCGTCGTGAACCACTTGCGGCCATTGATTACCCACTCATCGCCGTCGAGCACCGCGCGCGTCTGCAGTCCCGTCGGATCGGAGCCGGCAACATCCGGCTCCGTCATGCCGAAGCTCGGGAAGATCTCGCCGGCGACGAGCGGCGCCAAGTAGCGGTCCCGCCACTCCGGCGCAGCGTGCAGGTTCAGCATGATCGAGTCCTGCAGCGAGTGCGTGCCCAGGCACACCTGCGCGAACT
>JANPBN010000551.1:0-4890 GCA_031430415.1 Dehalococcoidia bacterium | reverse complement strand
GCCGTGCAGAACGCGCAGCGCCTGGCGCCGATCGCGATCTCGCTCAGGCACTCTGGGCACTTCTTGGTCGTCGGATCCGTCGGCGGCTCGCTGCGCGCTCGCTGTACGAGCATGTTCATGGGCTTCACGACGAAGAAGAAGATCACGGCCGCGACGATCAGGAATGAGATGGCCTCGTTGATGAAGTGGCCATACAGAAAGCGGCTGTCGTTGATCGTGAAGTCGAGGCCCGAGAAGTTGGGCTCGCCGCCAAATGCGCCGATCAGTGGCGTAATGAAGTCGGTCACCAGCGCATCCACGATCGCCTTGAACGCCACACCAATCACGATGCCCACGGCAAGGTCGACGACGTTACCCTGCAAAATGAACTGCTTGAATTCCTTCACCATGCTTGCCTCCCATCATGCGCTCGCAAGAGATGGGGCTATCGTACGCGCGCCGCGTCGGGTTGCCAATACGCGATCTTCGACATGTCAACGGGCGCGGGAAAACGCAAACGGGGCGCGTTGTGCGCCCCGTCTGACGATTGCCTGTTGGCCGAATGCCTTAGCAGCAGCTCTTGGCCTGGCCGCCTCCATCAGCCGTCTGGAAACTGGACCCGCAGGCGCAGCCCTTGACGGCGTTGGGGTTGAAGATGGTGAACCCTGACTTCATCAGGTCATCGACGTAGTCGATCTCGGCGCCCTGCATCAGTGGCGCGCTCTCGGGGTCGACGAGGACGGTCACGCCGGCGTACTCGATGACGATGTCGCCTTCCTCGCGCTCGTTGGCGATGGCCATGCCGTACTGGTAGCCAGAGCAGCCGCCACCGACGACGAACACGCGCAGGGCGGCGGTCTCGACGCCACGGTCCTTGAGGAGCGCGAGCGCCTTCTCGGCGGCCTTGTCCGTAATGCTGACGATGGTTTCGGTTTCCTGGACCATGTTCTGGCTCCTTCGAAGCTCGCCGAGGCGAGATGGTTTCTACAGTGCTCTGTTAGTATATCGGGCCGCGAGGGCGATCGCTATAGGGATGGGGGCGTGGAGACTGGTGATCCGTGCGATTCCGCAGGACAGCGTTGGTGAGTGGGGACAGCCTCGAAGGACTCCTCGTACAGCGCGGCGACGGCGTCGGCGACGTTGCCCCAGCGGTAGCGCTCCACTGCCAGGCGGGCGGCGCGGCCGAAGCTGGCGCGGAGCTCGTCGTTGTTCAGCAGCAACTCCAGCCGCTCGGCGAATGGCTCCGGGCAGCGCCACGGGATGAGGTATCCCGTCTCGCCATCGCTGATCGTGCTGACGAGGCCGCCGACGCGCGAGGCGACAACAGGGGTGCCGCAGGCCATCGACTCGACGGCGACAAGACCGAAGCTCTCGTAGTACGACGGCACGACACAGACATCGGCGGCGTTGTAGTAGAGCGGCAACTCATCGTGCGCGACGGAGCCGACGAACGAAACGTGGTGGTCAATGCCAAGGCGATCGGCGAGGGCGCGGAGCTGGCCGACCTCGGCCTCCGTGCGGGCATCGCCGCCGACGATGAGAACGCGGAAGTTCTCGTCGTCGTGCAGTTGGGCTGCGGCGCTGATCAGCACGTCGATGCCCTTGAGGGGCTCGATGCGGCCGACGAAGAGTATGATCCGCTCGTTGTCCTTGAGCCCCAGCAGCTGGCGGGATCGCGCCTGATCCATCGGCGCGAAAAGGTCGAGGTCGACGCCGCACGGCACGACGGCGATCGACGCATCGGGCGCGCCGTAGAGCGACGTGAGCAGGTGGCGCTCGTGGTCACTGGCGACGACGATGCGATCGGCGCCGAGCGCGACGGCCTCCTCGGTGCGGATGCGCATAGCCGACTCGTGCTCGGTGCCTCGGGCGCGGTTCTTCACCTCGCCGAGCGTGTGGAACATCGCGATGTGGGGGACGCCCCAGCGCTCGGCGAGACGGAGAGCGACCGCGCCAGACATCCAGTAATGGCTGTGGACGAGATCGTACGTCAGTCCTTCGCGTGCGACGAAGGCAAGGACGTTCGCCTCGAACTCACCGAGCCGTTCGCCGATGTCGTCCTTCTCGATCGTGTCCCTCGGGCCGGCATCGATATGGATGACGCGCGCGTTCGGCCCGAATGGCTGGATCTCGGGCGAGGCCTCGGCCGCCCAACGCGTATAGACGTCGATATCGTAGCCTCGCGCGCCGAGTTCGCGGCTCAGTTCGCGGACGTACACATTCATGCCGCCGGTCTCGCGGCCGCCCAGCGCCGCAAGGGGCGACGTGTGCGCGCTGATCACGGCGATGCGACGGCGCTCGCCGCTGCGCGTGGGTTCGTACATGGTCGTCATCGGCTCAACACCACGCGGT
This sequence comes from Dehalococcoidia bacterium, assembly GCA_031430415.1. Taxonomy (GTDB): domain Bacteria; phylum Chloroflexota; class Dehalococcoidia; order DSTF01; family JACRBR01; genus JANPBN01. The sequence goes on along the minus strand of JANPBN010000551.1, from coordinate 2,559 downwards.
ATACCTGCTGGTTCTTGCCGCCGAGGTCGTATTTATAGCTCTCGTCGCCGCGCAGAAAGTCTACGCAGGTGCGGCCGCACTCGATCGCTTCCCGCAGGAGCATCGCCTTCGACATGAGCCCGACGGCGTAGTGCGAGTACGCCGGGTCGTAGCCGCTGTTGTACATGAAGAGCCGGCCGCCGACGTCGAAGTTCAGCACGGAGGCGACGGCCACGCCGTCAAACATGAGGAAGTAGAAGCGCAGCATGCGCTCGGCCGCCATCGTGCCCGTCATCTCGCGAAAGAACGTCTCCATGCCCGGACGGGCGAGAAACTCTTCCTTGTGGTGATTGCTGATCCGCATGAGGTGAAACAGGGTCGGCAGCATGTCCAGGGCCTCGCCGGGCTCGGTGACGACGCGGATCTGCACATCGCCACCGGCGCTCTCGAGGCGTCGCATCTTGCGGCGCAGTTCGTGGCGGTCCTTCTTGGAGAGCGTGCCAAGGAACTCTTCCCACGTCGGCGACAGGTCGACCGCCGGGGAGAGGGCCTCGTCCTCGCGCTGTACGCGCCAGCCGCCGGCGGTTGCCGCGTCGCAGAGAGGCGCCAGGGACGCCGAGCCCTCGCGCAAACCGCGCAGGTCGAGCGTCGTGACGCCGGCCGTCGCGAGGTGGGCCAGCAGATCGTCGAAGAACCCGCGTTCGAAGCCGGGCGTGACGACGACATCCATGTAGTCGCAGATCGAATAGTTACCGACGAACTCGGCGCAGCCGTCCTTCACGAGCAGGGGCGCCACGCCGATGAGGCGCTCTCCCTCGCGTGCTGTGAGGATTCGGACCTCGTGGTCGCCCTGGAAGTGGTCGAGCCAAACGCGCTGCCACGCAGGTGTGACAAAGGGGATGGCATGCGCCAACTGGCCGACGAGGCCATCCCACTCGCCGCGGAGGCGCTCGAACGGCTCGTCGTGGATCTGCAGCGCCGTCATGAGCTGCGCACCAGCGAGAGAAATTCGGCGCGCGTCACCTCATTCTTGCGGAACATGCCGCGGGTGGCCGATGTGACCATGCGAGCGCCGGGCTTCTTGACGCCGCGCTGGGTCATGCAAAGGTGCTCGGCTTCGATGACGACGGCGACGCCGTCGGGTTCGAGGACTTCCATCAGTGTGTCGGCGATCTGTCCGGTGAGTTGCTCCTGGATCTGCGGACGGCGGGCGAAGGACTCGACGAGGCGCGCGAGCTTGCTAAGTCCGACGACGCGCCCATCCGGCACATAGCCGACGGCGGCGATGCCATGAAAGGGCATGAAGTGGTGCTCACAGATGCTGTAGAAGGGGATCTCCTTGAGGATGACCATCTCGTTATGACCGACTTCGAAGCCGATCTTGAGGAACTCCCGGGGGTCCTGGCGCAGTCCCTCGAACAGTTCGGCATACATGCGGGCGAAGCGTGCCGGCGTGTCCAGCAGCCCCTCGCGCAGCGGGTCCTCGCCGATCGCCTCGATGATCTCGCGAAAGGCGCGCTCGATGCGGTCGAGATCCACAGGAGGCGGCGATGCCAGGGCCGGGGTGTAGTGCTCGATAGCCATAGGGAAGGATACCGATCCGGGGTATGCGGCGTGCGGTACCGTTGCCACCGCTGGAAAAATGGTAACACAGCCCGTCCGCCGAACGTCAAGCTGTCCGAAGCTGCGGGATCATGCGCTGGAAGCGGCCGTTCTCCGGGCGTCGAGGCAGATCGAGCAGCGGCGGCCAGCCGTTGCCCGCTTCGTCGCGCGTTCAGCGCGGATGGCTTCGAGCGAGGTCTCGAACTCCCAGGTGTTCGCGATGACGAAGGCGATGCCCGCTCCATGGAGCCGCCGCGTCAGCACGGCGGCACGCCCCGCCCGGTGCAGCGCCATCCGCTTCTCCATGTCGTTGCAGGAGCCAATGTAGTGCTGTTTGCCGTCCACGGGCGCCTCAAAGTGGAGCAGGTAGACGTAGGGCACGGCTACGTCACCTCCGGGGCCGCATTTCCGACGAGCGGAGAGGGCGAGACGGCGTAGACGCGCTGGGTGTCGGCGATGCCCTTGAGGGCGTGCTCGCCGCGGTCGGCGAACGTGACGCCGGCGGAGGTGCGGGCAAGGCCACGGACGATGTCGGAGACGAGCACCTCGCCGGGGGCGGAGAGGGAGCTGATGCGCGCGGCGATGTTCACGGCGCCACCGAAGACGTTGCCGTCCTCACGAATCACATCACCCGCGTGCAGGCCGACGTGCAGCGGCAGGCCGCCGTCGTCGCCAGCGACGCTGCAACGAAGAGCAGCGTCGATCGCCTGAGATGCTGACGGGAAGGTCGCGAGGATGCCGTCTCCCAGCAGCTTGCCCTTGATCGCCTCGCCGCCGTAGTCGTGGACAACGGCACGGAGCGCGTCATCGAGGTCGCGCGCCTTGTCGCGGAACGCGGCGTCGCCGATGCGCTCGGTGAGTGCAGTCGAGTCGACGATATCGGTGAAGAGGATGATGGCGGTGCCCGACGCTGTGGGCGCCGGCGTCCGGCGTCCGCCGCTTGTGTAGCTGTCGGGCGGCCCGGTGCCGAAGAACGCG
>JANPBN010000550.1:0-2371 GCA_031430415.1 Dehalococcoidia bacterium | reverse complement strand
GCGAAGATTTCGGCGGGCAGCGGGCCCGTGGCGCCATCGTGCCGCGCACGCAGCCCCGCGAAGCCGCGGCCCCAGTCGGCGATCGTGGGGAACGCGTGGCCGACCGGAAGCGGATGCGCGGCGAGGCGGCGCATGACGCCGGCGGCGATGTGCGTCGCGGCATCGTCGTCGAGCGAGACGATCGGGTCGCCGGGGTCGATGTGCTCGATGAGCGCGACACCGGCATCAATGTCGGCCTCGACGACGCGCACGGAGCCGTCGCCGTTCCAGTGGCGGAGCGCGTTGAACTCGTGCGCGATGTCGTCGCGCGGCACGCCAGCTTTCAGGACGACGCGGGCGCCGTCGCTGCGCGTGGCGGGCGCGACGTAGTTGTAGCTCAGCGCATACGGCTCATCGAGCGCGAGATTCCAGCGCGCCGCCCAATCGGTGAGTAGCGACGGCAGGCGGGCGATCCAGTCGCGTCCAGCGTCGCCGAAGACTTCGGCTTGGCGGCGGGCGAACGCCGGGTCGATGCTATCGGGCATCGGACGATGTTGTAGCGGTCTTCCGCGCGACGAACATGAAGCTCTTTGGCCAGACCAGCGCGCCAGCCGCATCGATCGCGGCGACGAGCCGCGACTTCGGGATGGCGGCGCGCAGGCGGGTGCGCCAGGTGGCGACGGGACGCTCCTGCGCGACGGCGAGCATGACTGCGGCTTCGTAATCGGAGACTGGACGGCGATTGGGGCGCAGGTAGTCCGTCAGGCAGAAACGCAGCCAGACGAGCGAATCGATGAAGTGCACGTAGCGCACGCCCGTCACCCGCATGCCCGATCGCGCGAGTTGCGTCGCGAGCGTGCGCGGGCGGTAGATGCGGACGTGACCGCCGGGCGTGTGCCAGTAGCCGTACGACAACTTCCAGTACAGCATTTCCGTGAAGTGCGAGGGGACGGCGCCATGGAGCAGGCCGCCTGGCTGCAGCACGCGCGCGATCTCACGGATCGCGCCGGCGTCGTCGGGGAGGTGCTCGAGCGTCTCGGTGCAGATGACGGCGTCGAACGCACCATCGCGGAAGGGGAGGCGGCTGGCGTCGCCGGCGATGAGATCGATGCGTCGTCCGCCGAGGCGCAGTCGTGCCTTGCGCAGCTCGCTGTGATCGTAGTCGAGGCCGATGGCAACGCAGCCGCGTTCCGCCGCGGCGAGGATGTGTCGCCCATCGCCGCAACCGACGTCGACGACGCGCGCGGCGGCGCCTTCGGGGAGCAGGTCGCGGCGGATGCTGAGCTTGGCGGATGCGATCTCGGCCACGGTTGGCCTACGTCATCCGAAGGCCGTCGAGGTGCGCGAGATCGTTGACGCGCCAAATGGCGCGGCGATCGCCGGCCGCGCGGATCGACGTGATGGACGCGTTGAAGGTGTAGATGGGAAAGTCAGTGCGCACGCCGAGCACGTGGGCGACGTACGCCTGTATGACGCCGCCGTGGCAGGCAACCGCGACCTTCTGGCCTGGGCACTCTTCGATCACCTGATCGAAGGCGCGGACGATGCGCTTGCGAAACGGGCCGCTCTTTTCGGAGCCGGGGATGTTGTCCCAGACCGGATCGGCCTCGAATTTACGCTTGATGTCGTCGTGGGTGACGCCGGGCGGGAGCGCAATCGCGCCATCGGGAGCGTCGCCGGACTTGCGCAGCGGTTCGTTGATCTCCTGCAGGTCGTCGATGACGCGGACTTCGAGACCGAGGCGCTTCGCGACTTCGTTGCCGGTATTGTAGGCGCGCTGTAGCGGGCTGGCGTAGACAGCGTCGACCTTTTCGCGGGCCAGACGCTCGCCGACGCGTTCGGCCTGCTTGCGGCCCATCTCCGTGAGCGGCGGATCGTAGGTGGATGGTTCGCCGGTCGCTCGGGCGGCGTTGCTCTCGGACTCGCCGTGGCGGACGAGGTAGAGGCGGACGGCCTTGGGGTTGTTGAGGAGCAGGATGTCCTGGAAGTAGTACGCCATCGGATCGATGGGCGCCGGGCCGGTGTTGGGATTGGCGTCGGGATCGCGCATGGTGGTCATGGCCGCAAGGTACCGGCTGCGGGCGGGACACGGTACCTCACCCCCAGCCCCTTCTCCGATTTCGGAGAGGGGGAGTCAAGGCCATGCCGAACGACGGAGAGCGGCGGGAGACCTCACCCCCAACCCCTCTCCGCGTCGCGGAGAGGGGCGCTCGATGGTGCTCGAAATGACTTCCTGTGCGTGCACGGCTCGTGGTCTGCGATTTCGGCATTTTTGGCGGAGGGGTAGTCAGGAAAGCGCAGCAGGCGGTACAATGGGATGCAATCTTCACACAATCACGCATTTCAGGAGGGGTCACCTTGGCTCAGGAAGTCGTCATCGTCAACGCCGTGC
>JANPBN010000549.1:0-1910 GCA_031430415.1 Dehalococcoidia bacterium | reverse complement strand
ACATCCCGTCGCGCGAGGAATTTGAGGCGGCGCTCGACGCCTACGAAGGTGCGATGCTCGCCGTCACGCACGACCGCTACTTCATCGAGCGCTTCGCCGATGAAGTGCTGCGGATCGAGGACGGGCGGCTGGTGCGGGCGGTGAAACCCTAAGTCGCACTGCGATCCGGGAAGACCCAGGCGTCGGAGAGGACGGGGACGAAGCCGCACGTGGCAGCAGTGCGCTGCGAGCGGATGTTCGTGGCGGCGCAGCCGTAATAAGGCGTCTCGCCGCGTGTGAGCACTTCGGCAGCGGCCGAGTTGACGGCGACGCGCGCGAGGCCGCGTCCGCGATACTCGCGGCGGACGTCGATGCCGATCTCGAACAGGCCGTGGGTTGTGAATACGCCGGCGACGGCTGCTGGTTCACCCGTGGCGTCAAACACGACCTGGGCGAAGCGATTACGCTCGCGGCGGTTCTCGCCGTCCGCGGCGTCGCCGATGCCGTTCTCGAAGCGGCCGTTCGGCATTTCGGCAGCCATCCATGCGGCGTCGACGGCTTCGATGCGGAAGCCGGGCGGTGGTGGGGCGAGATCAGGCGATGCGCCGAGTGCGAAGCCGAGCATCGGCGTCTGGTAGGCGAGCGCAACGCCGCGTCGTGTGCCTTCATCGACGACCTTCTGCATGAGAGCCGCGTACATCACGCGGTAGTGCTTGGCGGGGGCGGTCGCTTCGATGAACGCGCGGTAGCCGGGGTCGACGCTCAGCACCGTGCCAGTGCCGAACGTCGTCGCGCCGCAGACGTATTTCCACGGCGCACTTTCGGGCCGATCGACGATGGTCAGACGTTCGTTCGCGAAGTCGCCGGGCTCGCAGCCGAGACCGGCGGCGAAGGCGGCGCGGACGGCCGCGTCCTGCTCGGACAACAGCGTGTGATCCATGGTGACCCTCCTCGGCTGTGCTCGTAACGGCAGAAATGCAGAACGGGGACGCCTGAGCGTCCCCGTTCGTTGGTGCGATGCGTGTCGCGGTCAGCGGTCGTCGGTTGGCTCGTCGAGCTTGATGTTGGACTGGCTTCCCCAGGCGAGTCCGGGAGGGCCGATCTTCGGCTGCGGTCCGGGCGCGTCCTTCGTCTCGGATGCGTCGTCGGAGGGCAGCGGTGACGCATCGGAGTCCGGCGCAACCGGCGGCTTCGGGTCGAGGCCGTCGAGCACGCGCTGCAGGTCTTCGCCTTCGATCGTCTCGACTTCGAGCAGCACCTTCACCAGGCTGTCGAGGCGATCGCGGTTCGATGTGATGATCTCGCGCGCGGTCTGGTAGGCGTGGTCGATGAGGCGGCGCACCTCTTCATCGATCTCCTCGGCCACCTTCTCGCTGTAGTTGCGCTGTTCGCCGATCTCGCGGCCAAGGAACACGAGCTCCTGCTTGTTGCCGAACGTGCGCGGGCCCAGTCGCTCGCTCATGCCCCACTGCGTGACCATGTTGCGGGCGATGTTCGTCGCCTTGTTCAGGTCATCGGAAGGGCCGGTCGTCGACTCGCCCTTGAGGATGATCTCCTCCGCGACGAGACCGCCGAGGCTCATGGCGAGCATGTCCTTGAAGTTCGAGCGTGCCAGCAGGTGGCGGTCTTCCTCCGGCAGGAAACGCGTGAAGCCACCGGCCATGCCGCGCGAGACGATGCTCACCTTGTACGGCGGATCGGCGTTCGGCAGCAGGTAGCCGACGAGCGCATGCCCCGCTTCGTGGTAGGCGATGATCTCCTTCTCGCGCGGGGTGATGACGCGGCTCTTCCGCTCCGGTCCGGCGATGACGCGGTCAACGGCCTCGTTGAACTCCGACATCGCGATCTTCTTCTTGTTCTTGCGGGCGGCGAGGATCGCGGCCTCGTTGACGAGGTTCGCGAGATCGGCGCCGGAGAAGCCGGGCGTCTGC
>JANPBN010000548.1:0-1686 GCA_031430415.1 Dehalococcoidia bacterium | reverse complement strand
GATGGGGCATCGTCAAGCGCGTCGACCGGCGACTCGCCGGTGCTGATCGCCAAGGAGAACATCGCCGCGGGCGCACAGCTGAACGCGGATATGTTCCGGTCGGCGACGTTCGCGACGAGCGATGTCATCGCGAACCCGATCACGAGCGCGGATGCCATCGTGGGGCTGACGGCGAAGACGGACATCATCAAGGGCCAGCAGCTGTCGCAAAACTGGATCGTGCAGGGCACCGAAGAGGACAACCGGACCGATACCGTGTCCTTCCGCCTGCAGCCCGGCCAGCGTGGCGTCGCGATTGGCGTGACCGACGAGACCATCGTCGGCGGACACGTCCAGCCGGGCGACCGTGTCGATGTCGTCGTGTCGATCAAGGAGAGGGCGCTGAACGGCGTCGCCTCGGGCGACCAGGAGTACCTTCGCATTCACACGGTTCTCCAGTCGATCGAAGTCGTCGCTGTGGCTGACTTCTCGGTGCAGGGCGTGACCGCGCTGGATGCTGATGGCAATCTTATCCTGCCGACCGAGGAACAGTCCCTCGACCGCCGGCCAGAGGATCCCAAGCCGATCAGCGCGAGCACCGCGGTGCTGGCGATTACGCCGGAGCAGGTGCAAGAGCTGATGCTGCAGGATCAGCTCGGGGACATCACCCTCAGTCTGCGTGCATACGGCGACGAGGAGGTCCGACAACTGCAGGACATCGTCGTGCCGATCTACGACAACTAGCACACCGGCGGTAACGGAGAGACAGGCGAGCGTAGGGTCGGAGGACCAGTGGCCAAGACACCGGCGGCAATCATCATCGACCAGGACGTGCAGGCACGCTTCGACATGAAGCAGGTGGTGCGCGCGTCCGGCCTCACCGTGGGCGCCGAGTCTGGCTACGGGCAGGAAGCCGTGAACATCGCGGGAGACGCGCGGCCGGATGTCATCGTCATCGGCGTCAATGAGCCGATGGAGCGGTCGCTGCAGACGATCGAGGCGCTCCTGAGCCTGCTGCCGGAGACGCCCGTCATCGTCTACAGCGACTCGCGGGAGCTCGACGTGGCACGCAAGGCGATGCTGGCGGGCGCGCGGGACTTCCTGCCGCGGCCGGTGCGTCCGGAAGTGCTGCGCGACTCCGTGCTGAAGGCGATGGAGGCGGAGGAGAACCGCCGCCTGCGTCGCAGCGGCCAGCTCGCGGGCACGGCGGCAACGGGAACGATCATCACGGTGTTCGGCGCGAAGGGCGGCATCGGCAAGTCGACGGTATCGACGAACCTGGCGGTGGCGCTGGCCCAGCAGGGTGCGTCGGTCGTCATCGTCGACCTCGACAGCGGGTTCGGCGACGTGGCGGGCATGCTCGACGTGAAGGTGGAGCGGACGCTGGCGGACTTTACGCGCGACATCGACCACATCAACCGGGACGAAGTGAAGCGCTACCTCGTGCGGCACGACCAGTCGGGGCTCGATGTGCTGGCGGGGCCGGGCGTGCTCGAGTGGCGCAAGGTGAACGTCGACGACCTGCGGCGCGTCATCGAGATGCTGTCGCGGACGTACGACAAGGTGGTGCTCGACACGTGCGGCATGCTCAACGACGTCTCGGAGATGGCGATGGACGTGGCGACGATGGTGCTGTGGGTGACGACGACGGAGTTCGCGAGCGTGCGCGACAGCATCGAGGCGATGCGGGCGCTGGCGGCGCTGTCG
>JANPBN010000547.1:0-3039 GCA_031430415.1 Dehalococcoidia bacterium | reverse complement strand
CTCATGGCGTCAGTATGTCATTGCTGGTTGCTGGTCGCTCCCCAACTGGCCTACTCACTAATCACCAGTCACCACGACCCAATGCCTATACCTTCATCGACTTCCACTTGCCCGCCGCGAAGCGGCGCGACACAAGCACTGCCCGGATCCAGTTCTCCGACACGGCCGCCAGCCACGCGAACGGCACCGTGAACCCCAGCACCAGCACGAAGAACGCGGCCACAGGCACCCGGATGCCCCACGCAGTGAGCGTGAAGGTGCCCAGCACGAACTTCACGTCGCCGGCGCCCCGCAGCGCGCCCGAGATCGTGCTGTGGATGCCGATCGCCGGGAGCGCGAAGGCGAACACCCGAAGTAGCCTCGTGCCCGTATACACCACCTCCGGATTATCGACGAACGCCCGCACGATGTACGGCGCCAGCGCGAACTGCATCGCCGCCATCACGACGAGCGTGCCCGTCGCGAACACCCGCGCCCGCCGCGCGACCTGCTCGGCGATATCCGGCCGCCCCATGCCGAGGTATCGCCCGACGAGCGCCGTCGTCGCCGTACCCAGCGCGAACCCCGGCAGGATGCCGATCTCCAGCGACCGCAGCGCCAGCGCGTGTGCCGCAAGCTGATCCGTCCCGAGCGTCGCGATGATCCGCGTGTACACGAGGAACGCCAGCATGAACTGCGCCTCTTCCAGCCCGACGGGTAGCCCGATCCGCAGCAGTCGCCCGAACGCCGCTCGATGCAGCGTCAGCAGAGTGCGGAAGTTCAGCCGCACCGGTGCGAACCCGCTTGCCGCGAGCGCCAGCGCCAGCGCGCCGCCCGTCATCCCCGCCGCACCGTAGCCGATGCCCGAAGCGCGTGTCCCGAGATCGGCAACGCTGCCCGAGATCAGCACGAACGTGACACCGGCGTTGACGATGTTCACCATCAGCAGGATCACCATCGCCATCCAGGTGTTCCCCATGCCTCGAAGCGAGCCGCTGACGGCGTACAGCACCATCAGCCCCGGGAATCCGAGGGCGCCGGCGCGCAGAAAGGCGACGCCGTGCGGCACGACATCCTGTTCGGCGCCCATCGCGCGCATCAGCTGCGGGGCGAAGATGACGACGACGGCGGTGCAGAACAGCCCCCAGATCAACGCTGCCATGACCGCCGTATGGAGGCCCGCCTGCACCCGCGAGTTGTCGCCTGCGCCGATGTCACGCGCGACGACGGCCGTCGAGCCGACGTCGATCGCCAGCGCGCCCGAAAGCGGAATCCAGAACATCAGCGTGCCGATGCCGATCGCCGCCAATCCGTTCGCCCCGACGTAGTGCCCGACGAGCGCCGCATCGACCGCGCTCAGCACGGAGATCGACAGGCGCTCGATCACCACCGGCCACGCCATCTTCAGAAGCGTCCGGGAGACGCTTCCGGGCGCGGCGGCAGGCGCCGTGGTGCGGACTGATGGTGCCTCGGTTGTCGTAGCCATGGAGCATCCAGCCTAGCAGGTGCTCCGCGGGCAATTACGGCGTCGTGGTCGGCTCGCCGCTGGTGGGCGTCGCCGGAATGACCGTGGCCGTGGGCCCCGTCGATGGTGTGTCCTCGGCCGTCGGTTCCGGGGTTGGGGTCTCCGGCGGCGCGGGAGTCGGCGTCGGTGTCGCCGTCCATGCGATCGACGTGGCGGTCTTCGTCGCCGTGCGTGTGGCAGTGGCGGTGTCTTCCGGCTGCGGCGTCGCGACACCGGCGTCTGCCGTCGGCGCTTCCTCGATGACGGCGTCGGGTGCCGGCGTCGGCTCCTCGTGGATAGCGTCAGGATCGGCGTCTCTGAGCGTCGGATCCGTCGCAACGGCGACAGGGTTGTAGACGCGCGGGACGCGATACGGCGTCAACCGGATCTTCTGTTCCCGCCCCTTGCCGTAGTTGCCCGATGCGTACGCCGCGCCTTCTTGCGGCACGCCCCCGCCGTCCTTGATGTCGTCGAACGCCACCGGTAACGACTGCGTGAAGTAGTGGTCGCCTTCTGTCCGCTGCACCTGGAAGTGCAGGTGCGGTCCGGGACCGCCGTCGTCCTCGCTGCATGTCACACCCGTTTCGCCGGAGATCGCGATCGGTTCTCCTCGCTCGACAAGCTGTCCCGCCGCGACCTGCACGGAGTTGTACGCCAGATGGAGGTAGGCGCCAGATGTGCCGTCGCCGTGGTCGATGACGACGTAGTTGGTGCTTGCCGAGTAGCTGGCGTTGCAGCCGCCGCTGTTCGAGTTCTCTCGTACCATCGTCACGCGCCCCGATCGCGCCGCGACCACGGTGTCGTAGTTCAAGTTGAAGTCGAAGGCATACGCAGCGGTGCCGTTGTGCGTGAACCCCGTCTCCTCGCCTTGCGTCACCTCGTGTATCTGGCCACCCTCCCACGGCAGCAGGTAGCCGGGCGCCGCGGGGTACAAGGGATCGGCGGACGTGCGACCGCCCAGCGTGATGGGCGGCAGCATGGCCGCGAGGAAGCTTATGGTGACCGCAAAGGCCATCGCAGCGAAGGGCATACCGGGGAAGACCTCTCAAACGAATCGCGCGTGTGTCGTTCGTTGTCGCTGATTCTCAAGGCGGGGAGAATACGATCTTACCCTCGATCGCGCCTCAGGTGAACCGTAAGAACGCCCGCCGAGGGCATAGATCCGTCAATATCACAGGATTGCAGTACTCTCGGGCGGTCCGCTTCGCAGCCTAACTTGTCATAACTGTGATGTCCATGCCGCCGCGAGTCTTAGCGACGAAGGAACGAACATGCTCCCGACCGCCACCGCATGGTTTGATCGCACCAGAATCGATGACGCCATCACGCTACTCACGGAGCCGCATGTTGCGCCGATGCTGCGCGCCAACGTCTGGCACATCCGCGGATCAGAACGGGATCTCCTTGTCGATGCCGGACTCGGACTCGCGAACCCGCGCGAGGCGTTCCCTGACCTGTTCGACCGGCCGATTGTCGTGGTGGCGACCCACGCGCACGTCGACCACACCGGCGGCATGGGCGCTTTCGACGAGTGGGTCATGCACGGTGCGGAGCAG
>JANPBN010000546.1:0-3686 GCA_031430415.1 Dehalococcoidia bacterium | reverse complement strand
CGCATTCGGCGGCAGCAGCACTTCGCGATCGACCGAAGGCGGCGTCTGCGTCGCCCCTCCGGAGGCTGATCCCAACGAGGCGAGACAAACGGAGAACGCAAACAGCGCGAGAGAAAAGTACCTCATACGAATCCTGTCGGTGGCGGGAGATTGGGAGCTGAAAGGATCGTTCCGCATCGTCGGTGCCTCCTGCGTCGTTGACTGCTACTACCCCCGGAAGCGGCTCACTCCACTCGTGGGGTGACGGGGGCGTGCATCGGAACTCTAGCTGTTTCACCCGCGCGGTTGCATCTTCTCTGGCGCGAGGTCTTGGTGCGGGGGATCGCCAGGTCGGCTAGCTTCGTATCCTCCATCGTCCACCTCGCACGTCGTCGTGCTCCGTGTGCGCGGATACTTCCATGCGCCGCCCGAGCCGGGACGGATCAATGGATGACCGCAGCGTTGTTAACCCGTCCTGAGAACCTGTCATCGGCCCGCCTGGCACGGTGCCGTGGCGGCGCCGTGAATTGCCGAATGATCCTTCTCGCCCGGTGAGACGGATGGAGATGATGACGCCGTGGAACTCAGGCCCGAGGCGATCCGATGGGCGTCGGACGGACGATCGCGCAGTAGGGCACAAGAAGGAGCGCCAATCATGAGCGACAAGAAATCGATCGACCGCGTGCGCGACCACGAAGCTGCGGATCAGCCGAAGAAGGATCGCGCGAAGCAGAAAGTCGCGCAGGACCAGTCCGCCATTAAGCAGCGCGCCCGTACCTTCGATGACGACGCGGCGACGCGGGAGTTGAGGGCGGGGAGAGACCCCGCCGCCGACGAATCTGCGTCCACCGCCGAGGACAACGAGTAGTCTGTACATTTTCACGAGGCGAGATTCGATCTGAAATGAGCACACCCCGTAGGGCAATCCCTCATGCCGGAGTGACGTCACAACCGTTACGGTTTTCAGTTGGAAAGCCCGACGCCCACACGTCGGCAGGCATCCGCGACTGAGGATCGGAGCACGTGCCATGGAAGCGAGAACGAGATCATCGGATGAACCCGGCGCGCCTGGGGACGGTGCGATCATCGAGCGAGAAGTCGAGACCATCCGGACTCGGCAGCACACCGCCGGTGCGGCGGGCAATGCCATACCGGCGTTAGAAGCAGTCGTGAGCGAACGTAGCGTTGGCTACTTCGAGACGCTTCCGGAGCGACTCAGCGCCGTCGGGCTCGTCGCGCGGACGGCGATCGAGGCGCTACTAGGCATCCGCTTCCTGCTCCATGCTTCAGGCGCCAATATAAACAGTACCTTCGTCGGTTTCGTCGATGACCTGTCGTGGCCCGTGGCAGGCCCGTTCTCGAACGTCTTCAGCAACCGTTCGTGGGGCCCCGGGGCGATCGAGATCTCCACGCTCGTGGCGATGGGCGTCTACTTCCTGACCTTCTCGCTCATTGGCAGGCTCGTCACCGCGTTGGCCCCTCGGCTCAGCGGGGTTGCAGTACGGCGCGGCGTGATGGCACCGTGGTCCTCAACCCTGTTGGCGACGGCGGCTCCGCCACCGGACGACGAGGAGCGCCGCCCTCACCCACACCACCTGGTAGTTGCGAAAGGTGACACGCGCAGGCGCCGCCGCGCCGTGCGTCTCGCGCGTGTTCGGAAGTAGTTTGTCCTCCGGCCGCGTAGCTCCTCCACCGGAAGGGCTGCATTCGCGCCGACTGACGAGGAGTTGACCGATCCAAGAATGTGGTACAGCCTGACTCAGGCAGCCAGGGATGAGGCTCAAGCGGCCGGCGCGCCGCCCGTCGATATCACCGCGTTGAGCGAGATGTTGTCTCCGGCGTTTCCTGGCCACAGTGTGGTCAATGCTGAACTCCTCAGCGGTGGCTTCGCCAATACGAACTACAAAGTCTCGCTGTCGAACATAGAAGCCCCTGTCGTAGTCCGCGTCTACGTCCGAGACCCTTCCGCAGCCTACCGGGAAGCATCGATCCTCCAGCTTGTCAAAGATCACGTGCCCGTGCCGGAAGTACTCTACGTTTCGCCCGAGGCACGTGAACCACACACGTATGTCATCCTGCGCTGGGTGGGCGGCGTCCCGCTCGACCAGCTATTGGCCGATGGCGCTCTTTTGGACGCCAAGCGTGCTGTCAGGGCGACCGGTAGTGTCCTTGCCAAACTCCAGATGTTTCGGTTCGCGAATTCCGGGTTCTTTGGAAGGACGCTGGAGATCCGGACTCCATTTTCGGCCGAACCTCGCGCAGTCGTCGGAGTCCTGGAGCAGTTCCTGTTCAGGGATCTTGGCGAGGAGCGCGTAGGCGTAGCGCTTACGCAACGCCTGTGGCGATTCGTCACCGAGCACGAGGAGTCGCTCAGGGTGGTCGAAGACGACTCGATGCTCGTACACGGAGACTTCGGCGGCCCCAACGTCCTCATACAAACGACACCTGATCCGGTCGAGGTAGCCGCCCTGATCGACTGGGAGTATGCCCACTCCGGGACGCCGCTCGTAGATCTCGGCAGCATGCTCCGACGGCCAGGGCACGAGCGGGCACCCTGGTTCGAGGAGGAGTTGATACACGGCTATCGTCAGGACGGGGGTACCCTGCCAGAGAACTGGAGACAGGTATCCCGGATCGTCGACCTCGTGAAGCTATGTGCGTTCATCAGGTCGCCCAACGCAGGTGAGGTCGCCGTGGCAGGCGTACGTGCGCTCATTGAGTCGGCGTTGACTGAGGAGCATCAATGAGCCGCGATCGAGCATCCTCTCGAGGATGATAGGAGTCTGGATAGTGCACGACGATTCGACTACGGAAGCGCGCGCGAACTCCGACGTTGAACATCGGGTGGATGAGCAGGCCGCGGACGAGCGCAGGCCGAACCCACTCGATGTTGGATTTCTATCGAATCACGAGATGGTCACGGAGGTGTTCCTCATCCGCCACGCGCACCAGATCCTCGATCTGGCTGGTCCGATTGGCGGATTTGGCGACCCTCCCCTAAGCGGGCTGGGAGAACGGCAAGCTCAGCTCCTCGGCGCCGCCCTTTCGGCGCGGGCGCTCGATGCGGTGTATACGAGCCCCTCGCAGCGCGCGGTGCGAACGGCGGATGCGATCGCTCGGCACCATCGGATCGAGCCCACCGCCATCGCCGACCTGACGGAGATCGCGATGTTTCGCGATGCGCCGCAGCACCTGTCGTCGCTGGAATACCTGGGTAGCACGGCGCTGGAGGTCCTGCGGCAGCGCTTCATTGCCGAGAGATCTTGGGACGTGTACCCAGACTCGGAGTCGAGCGCCGAGTTCCGGCGGCGCGTTGTCGACACGATCGACGCCTTCATTAGCGACCACGCCGGCCGGCGAGTCGCCGTTGTGTGCCACGGCGGCGTGATCAACGCATACGTCAGCCACGTGATCGGATCCAAGTACGATGTGCTGTTTCGACCCGCCCACACGTCGATCAGCATCGTCGCTGCTGCCGATGGTGTCTCTACTCTGTACACGCTGAACGACGTGCACCACCTCAGCACCGATGACGGGGACTTCCGCACCGTCTAGGCCGCAATCCGAGAACCGGACTTCCGCTGTATCCATACGACGGTCCTCGCAACCAGGACTTGCGGGGAGCCATAGTGGCAGGACGATGTCGACCGCGTCGCCTCGTAGCATTCGGCCCTGCGCCGAGCCGTAGGACCATTGCGACTCGTAGC
>JANPBN010000545.1:0-6407 GCA_031430415.1 Dehalococcoidia bacterium | reverse complement strand
CTCGTCCTTCGAACTCGAGCCCAGGAAGATGGTGAACCCACGCTCGACCGCGATCGCGGCGGCCTCTCTGGCAATCCTGGATTTGCCAATCCCAGCCGCGCCTTCGATGAGGACGAACGTGCCCGCCCCACTCGACGCGTCATCGAGAGCCACGGCGAGGAGCGCCCGCTCACGCGCGCGCCCGACGAGCGGGGAACGCTCCGGTTGTACTCGAGATACCGCCATCCCATGAGTGTGAACGGGCGCGCGCCTCGTGCATAGCGGATAGAAGCGCCAGTTCGACGCCGGCAGGCAGCCCGTCAAGCATTCGGCCTCGCAATCCGAACCGCAACGGGGGTACATACTCGCGATCCTCGCGGCAGCGAACGCTCAGTTCTCCGCCCACTCGCCAGCGCACCTGGTCTCGAAGCTCTAAACGCGTGAAGGAGCACGATCTCTTCGAGGGACTACGACGCTAACGGCGGGTGATTTCAGGGGGCAATCCACTCACGGGATCTTCGTGCCGTCGATCCACGCGGCCGAGACGCGCCGCGTGTCGGTTATATCGCGCAGAGGATCGCCGTCGATCAGCACGAGGTTCGCGCGCTTGCCGGGCGCGATCATTCCAAGATCGTCGCGCCGCAGCCAGGACGCCGCCCCCGACGTCGCCGCGGCGAGCACAGCGGCGTTCGGCATCGCCTTCGCCAGCAGTTCGAGTTCGAGGTGGTAGCCGTACCCGGGCGGCACCGGCACGGCGCCGCAGTCTGTTCCCGGCAACACCGGCACGCCAGCCCGGTGCATCTCCTCGACAACACGCAGCAAGTTGTTTGCCGAGCGTTCCAGCTCTTCGAGCGCGAGGCCCTGGGCCGGAACACCGCGCGCGATCATGCGTTCACGCTGCGCCGACGTGAACGCGGCTTCCTCCTCAGGCGAGAACTCCTGGTTCACGCGCGCGCCAAGCACAAGCGTCGGGATCATCCGTACACCTGCACTCGCCATCGCGGCAATTGTGCGCCGCGCCGGTTCGCCCGTGGGATCGATGGCCGCCCAGCCCCGCCGCACCTTGGCCCAGTAGGGCGGGCTCGCCATCGTTTCCTGCGACTCGAGCGCATGCTCGGGCGGCACGAGGTCACGATACAGCGTCAGCAGCAAGTGCTCGAGGCCACCGATGCCCGCAGCCGCGGCTTCCGATGCCGTCGTCGCGGTGAGATGGCCGGTGATCGGCACACGCCCATCGACGCGTGCGACCGTGTGGCGCACAAGATCCGGCGGCAGCCCCGCATAGAGCTTGATGCCATCGACACCCGCCGCGAGATTACGATCGATCGTGCGATCCACATCCGCACGGGCGCGATGCACCTCCATGCCGGTGAATAGCGCCTCGCCGATCGCTCCCCATGCCGCCGGATCGCCCTCGACAAAGGCACCGACCGTCACCACGCGCGCGCCGGGCACCTCGCCGGCGCGGCTGCGATTCCGCAGATCGATCGTGTTGACAAACGACCCGCCGAGATCCTTGACCGTCGTGACGCCGAGACGGGCGTAGGTCAGCAATCCATCTTCGCCGAACAGAGTGGCGTGCACGTGAGAATCAATCATCCCCGGCATGAGAAACTTGCCGGCGGCATCGACGACCTCCGCACCATCAGGCGCGGCCAGATCGCCACCGACGCGTGAGATCCGGTCGCCTTCGACGAGCACATCTGCGGAGACCGGCGCTGCGCCGCTTCCGTCGAACACACGCGCGCCCCGGATCAGTATCTGAGTCATGCCAATATGATCGTGTGCGACCGCCTTGAGTGCCAGTGCAGTCCGCGCGGAGCCGGACGCACGACACCGCCTTCAGTCAGGCATTGCGTATGCTCATGCCGCCATCGACGACGAGGTAGGCGCCGGTGATGTAGCTTGCCGCCGGCAGCACGAGGCTCAGCGTGGCCTGTGCCACCTCCTCCGGCTCGCCGTAGCGCTTCAGGGCGACGCGCCGCTTGGCATAGATCGTCTTGGCCTCATCGGGAATGGCTGCAGTCATGCCGGTCTTGATCGGGCCGGGGCAGATGGCGTTCACGTTGATGCCGCGCGGCCCCAGCTCGACCGCCATCGACCTCGTGAGGCCAATGACGCCGTGCTTCGCCGCCGTATACGGGCTGCCGCCGCTCGTCGCGCCGAGCCCCTCTGTCGATGCAATGTTGACGACGCGGCCGTCGCGGTTGCGAGCGAGATCGACGGCGCACGCCCGGATCAAACGCGCCTGTGCGGTCAGGTTCACGGCCATCGTCAGCTCCCACGCCTTCTCCCACAAGTCATGGTCGATAGGAGCGCCGACGGAAATGCCGGCATTGTTCACAAGAATGTCGATCGGCCCAACATCCGCGCGGATCTTGGCGACGAGGTCGATGATCGCGTCCCCGTCCGCGAGGTCGGCCGCAAACGCCTGCGCGCTACCGCCCGCAGTATTGACCTCGCCCGAGACGGCGGCCACGCCTTCGGCATCGCGATCGACGAGCGCGAGGCGCGCGCCGGCGTCCGCAAAGACGTAGGCCGTCGCGCGGCCCATGCCGCTTGCTGCGCCGGTAATGATCGCCACGCGGCCTTCGATCGAACGGCTGAGCTTGCTAAGTTTCGTCATGCGTCGGACTATAGCCGCACGCCGCACCGGCAGCCAGTGTCCAGCGTCATGCCGCGGCGTTGTCCTCGCGTGCAAATGACTCGAGCGGCGCCGGATGGGCAATGTGATAGCCCTGCGCAAAGTCGACGCCATACTCCGTCAGGAGGCGGAGCGTGGCGTCGTCGCCGACGAACTCCGCGATTGTCTTCTTGCCGAGCCCCTTCGCCACCGTGACGATCGCCCGCACCAGGTGCTGATCTGTCGCGTTCATCGCCAGATCCTGCACGAAGCTGCCGTCGATCTTGAGGTAATCGACAGGAAGATGCTTCAGCTGCGAGAACGACGAGAATCCGACACCAAAGTCGTCGAGGGCAAACCCGCAGCCCATGTCCTGGAGCGTCCTTACGAACGCTTGCGCGTCGGAAAGACTGTCGACGGCTGCTGTTTCCGTCACCTCAAGCACGAGCCGCTTCGGATCCACGCGATGCAGCTCGAGTTCTTGCTGGATCAGCGGCAGCAATTCACGGTCTCCAAAGGCCTTGCCCGACAGGTTGACCTCGAGCGTCAACTCACCGCCCGCGGCCTCGTGCTCAGCGAGCATCCCTATCGCCTTGCGCACCACCCACCGGTCGATGTCCTGGATCAGGCCAGAACGCTCGGCAATGTCCAGGAAGAAGCTGGGCGCGATCAATTCGCCATCCGGACCGGTCATTCGAAGCAGGAGTTCGTACTGAGTGACCTTCCTGCTCTGGAGGTCGAGAATCGGCTGGGCGTGCAACACGAAGAGATCGTGATCGAGTGCGTCCCGAATGCGCTGGTGCCAGCTGACGCGCGACTCCACTAGCGCTTGCCACTCCGATGCCGGTGCAAACAGACGCCAACGGTTGCGGCCTTCCTCCTTGGCGCGATACATCGCCATATCGGCGCGCGACAGCAGCTCCCCTTCCGTCATAGCGTGATCGGGAAACAGGGCGATCCCAAGGCTCACCGTGATGCCGATCGGTGCTCCTCCCGCATCGAAGGTGTGACTGCGAATGACCTCGAGCAGGTCTCTGGCGACGACCTCGGCCTCCTCGGCGCCGGCGTGGGGAAGCAATATCGCGAACTCGTCGCCGCCGAAGCGCGCGACGACGTCGATCTCCCGAAGGCGCTCGCGCAGCAATATGGCGAGGCCCGTGAGCAGGTCATCGCCCGCGCGGTGCCCACGGCTGTCGTTGACATCCTTGAACTGGTCGAGATCGAGGAACAGCAGCGCGCCCCGCGACCCGTAGCGTTCGGCTTCTCCGAGTTGGCGGCGCAGTTCTTCATCGAAGCGCCTCCGGTTCCACAGGCCCGTAAGCGGGTCGTGGGTCGCCACGTGCACGAGCTGAGCCTCGAAGCGCTTCCTCTCGCTCACGTCACGGAAGCTCCACACACGCCCATCGACCTGGCCGTCGCGGAGCAACGGGCGAGAGAACCGCTCGAACACGCGACCATCCTTGAACAGCAGTGTGTCCAGATCCGCTCGATCGGACTGATAAAGCTCTTGCACCTTTGCGATGAACGTCCGTGGATCCACGAGTTGATCCACAACGAAGCCAAGCATCTCATCATCATCGCGTCGCGCCAGCAGCTCTTCTGGAATCCGCCACATCTCGCCGAAGCGACCGTTGCCGAACGCCACCTTTCCGTCGCGATCGACGACCAGGATGCCATCGGCGGTGGACTCCACGGTCGAGCGCAAGAGTTGCTCGCCGCTGCGGAGGGCGCTGTTCGCGAGTTCGAGTTCGCCCGTACGCTCCAGCACGCGCTGTTCGAGCGCGGCGTTCACTTCGACGAGTTCTTCGCGCGCGCGCACGATCTGGGCCTGGGCGTGAATGGCGTGATCACGTTCTTGCCGCAGCTGATGACCGACCCAGTTTACCCAGAGGTAGATGCTGAAGAACACGCCTCCGCCGCCAAGCGCAGTGGTCGTCACCATGACGGGATCCTGATACCGCAGCGGCCCCTGCACCCCGTACGTGTAGTGCGGAATCGCGCCCGTCGCGTCGAGGACGATCAGGCCGACGAATGCGCCGGCGACGCCTGCGGTGTACAGAAACCCGGACCGCAACCCCAGGAACGTGTTCGCGAAGATCAGGCCGAAGACGTAGGCAAAGGCCCCGAGCCACGTCATTCCACCAAGGAAGTAGACCATCAGCGTGTGGAACACGATCTCCGCGAAGAGCATGACCGCGTGTCCGACCCGGACGCTCCGATCACTCGGAAGGACGAAGACCACGCGCCAGTACACGAGCAGGAACGCCGCCTCGGCAAGGAGCACGTAGAGGAACGGCACCGGCATGGGGATGCGTGCCACCCAGAGAAGCACCCACATGGCGACGAACAGCGCGACGACGGCGAGACGTGCGAGCGCCTGCGGCGCCTGCTCTTGGCGGCGCGCGTGTAATTGCGGAATCTGAATGGCGGCCGCGTCTTGTCCCATATCCACTAGGTATCGGCCCGACCAACACGTCAATGAGCGTCCCCTAGTGGCAGACCCGGATACCGGGGCGCTGGCACCCATCGCAGGGAGAGGCTCGGCGTCCCGCAAGGGCCGCCTATGGCGCTTCGGCACGACGTGCCACCGCCTGGCGCGCCCAATGTGCCTACTCGTGAAAGAGCCGCCCCGTGCAGGGCGGCTCCTTCGGCATTCCTTGCCATGACGTTCGATTGGTACCGTATCGCTGCTCGCGCTTGGCCTCT
Organism: Dehalococcoidia bacterium; assembly: GCA_031430415.1. Taxonomy (GTDB): domain Bacteria; phylum Chloroflexota; class Dehalococcoidia; order DSTF01; family JACRBR01; genus JANPBN01. The sequence continues at coordinate 1,099 of JANPBN010000545.1, read as the reverse complement.
GGTCCTTACGGACGGCGGACACCTGTTTTAATCCGGCTGTGGTCGCGTGCTCTCGACCCAACAGCCCTACGACGTAGGAGGTGATTGAATCTCAAGTCGTGTCCGCCATCCCCATCAGCCTCGAGCTTTGCAGCCGCACCGGGCGAAAATCCCCCCGGCACCTGGCCCTTCGATGCGCCTCATGGCAACGACCCTGCTGAGACGGGCAGCCGGCAGGCAGGCCCTCACGCTCGGGCCGGACTCGGCGGGGGCCGCCGTCCCGAGCACCCGGATCTCGATGGTTCGTGTGTGACCACTCGTCTGCATCTCGATCCTCCTGTCGGTTGTCCCGCGTCAGTTCAGCAGGGTCTGAAGTGATCCTAGGCTTATGGGGAGCCGATTTCGCTTGCAGAACGCTGACAGATCGCTGACACAGTCATCGGCCGATGACCGCGCGTGGGGCGCGTAGTCGAGAATTGTGCGAAGTGGCTTCGTGAGGAGGCTTGTTCGAGGATCTCGTCCGCGCCGCATTCCAGACTGCGCTGCCGGACGGAGCCGGACGTCAATGTCGCTAGGGGGTGACTCCCGAGAGGCGAGCAGTGCGCGCTTACCGCGGGCGAGGCGCGGCCTTCCCGCTCGCCGGGCCACCGCGAGGCTTGGGCTGGTACTTCGGGGGGCCGGAGTACTTTGACGGTGCACCAGCGCGTTTCGGCGCAGAAGGGCCATACGGACGGCCATCGCGTTTCGGCGCAGAGCCGCTGTAAGGCGACGGCCCGCTTCGCTTCCCAGCGGGAGCGCCACGGTACGGCGCGCCCTCGCGCCTGGGGGCGTCCTCGCGATAGGGCGGCGCTTCGGTGGGCACCGATGCCGACGCGGAGTGCGTCGTAGCGTTGACAAGGCTCAGTTTGATCTCGACGCCCCGAAGCCGCAGCACTGGGCAGTGCTGAAGCACCTGGCCGGCCGCCGCATTCTTCACTTCGATGAACGCGAGGTCCTCTTGCACATCGATGTTGCCGACGTCGGCGCCGGTGATCCCGGCCGCCATCGCGAGGGTCTTGACGATGTCGCCGGGGCGCACACCGCCGCGCCTGCCCGCATCGAGCACCATGCGCGTCATGCC
>JANPBN010000544.1:0-2428 GCA_031430415.1 Dehalococcoidia bacterium | reverse complement strand
CGCGGCAGTGATGTCGCCGCGCGGATCGAACCCCACCAGCGCCGTGAACCAGCCCGACACTGTCGCGAACGTCACCTGATGCCGCACCTGCCCGCCCGTGCGTGCGGCGAAACGCGTCGCGTAGCCGAGGAACGTCGCCGGTATCCGCGCATCGATCGCCGCCGCGACTTCGCGACGGCGGGCGGCGTCGAAAGCGTTGTCGTCGTCGAGAAAGACGACGACGCGCGGGCCCCATCCGTGATCCGTGGAACGGTCGGTATCGAAGCCGAGAACGTCTGAGCCGGTCCCCAGCAGCGCCGCTGCGCGTGGCGTACGCGCGAGCACGTCGTCGACGATCGGCGCGACGATCTCGTGCCAGTAACGGCGCGACAGTTCGATTCCCGGGACGAAGTCGGTCATCGCCGCAGCATACTCAACCGCTTACACCCGCGCGGCCATCAGCTTCAGCGTCCGGGCGGCGATCCACTCGAGGTCACTCCAACGCTCCAGGTGCGCGGTATAGACAAGGTGCCCAACGCCGATGTGCGTCTGGTAGCAGCGGAGCCGCTCCCGGAATCGCGGCACATGCAGGCCGATACTCTCGTAATGCCGTTCCGCCTCGGTGACGAGGTCGATGTCGCTCCACGCCGAGTACCACGGCCACCAGAACGACATCAACGCGATGTCGTACACGAAGTCGCCGTACATCATGCAGCCCCAGTCGATGACGCCCGTGACGCGGCCGTCGCGCACGAAGACGTTGCGATTGAGCGTGTCGTTGTGCACGAGGTGCTTCTCGCCGGGGCACCGCGCCACGAACTCCGCGAGCGCGGCGTACGCATCGTCGAACACACGCGATCCCTCGGCCGATCGCGCGAGCCTCTCGCGCCAGCCGCCCACCCGCGCCGACGGCGCGTCGTCCGGCAGCGCGAGCAGCGTCTCCGTCCACGTCGCTGCGAGCGCGTTCCCGGCAGCGCCGTCCGTGCTCGCCAACGATACGTCGGCCAGACGAATCGCGTCGAGCGTGGCAAAAACCCCCGGCAACGTCGCCCGCATGGCCGCGCCATCGAGTTGGTCGAGGTAGTCGCCGAACACGCGCTCGGAGATCGCATAGTACGCCCCGAACGCCTCGCCGAGCTCGAGCACCTGCGGAATCGGCAGATGAGGCGCCGCGAACGCCGCCGCCAGTCGGTCCTTCTCGAAATCGTCGCGATGCCGACCGAACCGGACGACGTAGTGCCCTCCATCGCGCCGAAACCCGTACGCGATGGACCACTCGCCTCGCCCCGCCTCCGTAACATCGGCGACGGCGCCGTATCGTTCGGCAAGAAACGCACACGCCGATTCGAGGCTGACGGGATCTCTGATAGTCATCCACGCAGTACACACGATTGGGGAAGCGCTCGCACGTGGACTGTGCGAGAACCTCCGCTCGACGCTGCTGGCTGCAAGAAGTCTCGACCAGCAGGCATGCGTTCGCGGTAGCCTGAGCGTAGTCGGGGAGCCGCCTCGGTCCACCACAGCAGCAAGAGGTGAACACGATGTGTTTCAGTGAGTCGATCGTCATAAGAACATCGCCCGAGCGCGCATTCGCGTATCTCGCGGATCCGGCGACGGCGCCGATCATCGACCCGGCCGTGATCTCATACGTGCCGGATTCGCTCCCGATGCGCGCAGGAACAACCAACACCGTCCGCGTTCGGATGTATGGCATCCCCGTGACGATGGTGAGCCGCACGCTGGAGTGGGACGAAGGGCGGCGTATGGTCATCGAGTCGATTCGACCGGCGCGTCCCGTGGTGGGCCGGGCAACGCACCTCTTCGAGCCCCACGCCGACGGCACGCTATACACGTGGGCGATGACAATCACGCCCAACGGTCTGGGCGGCGGACTCGCAGCCAAGTTCATGACGTGGGCGATGCGCCGAAACGCGCGCAGACAGCAAGCGCGGTTCAAACAGCAGATGGAAACGCACGGCTGATGCGCGAGGATGTCCGTGAGTAACGGCGAGGTCTACACGCACGGACACCACGAGTCGGTGCTACGCAGTCATTCGTGGCGGACAGTCGAGAACTCCGCCGCGTACCTCATCGACGCACTGCGTCCCGGCCTCGACGTGCTCGATGTGGGCTGCGGCCCCGGCACCGTTACCATCGACCTCGCGCGGCGAGTAGCGCCTGGTCGCGTCACCGGCATCGACCAGGCCGCAGGCGTCGTCGCGAGTGCCGCGCTGCTTGTCGCAGAGCAGGGCATCGCCGTCACATTCGAGACAGGCGATGTCTACGCGCTCGCGTACGACGACGCGTCCTTCGATGTCACGCACGCGCACCAGGTCCTGCAGCACCTGGGCGATCCCGTGGCAGCGCTGCGAGAGATGCGGCGCGTGACACGTCCGGGCGGCATCGTCGCCGCGCGAGACGGCGACTACTCGTCCTTCGGCTGGGCGCC
>JANPBN010000543.1:0-1787 GCA_031430415.1 Dehalococcoidia bacterium | reverse complement strand
GCGTTCTCGTTCGTCTGCCCGAACGTCACCGGGCCGGCCCCCGCCGCTGGCGTAAAGCTCGCCTCGATGTCCCAGAGGCGGACGCGTCCCTTCAGGCGCACCATGCGGAATCGCCGCACGTCGTCGAGAAGCGCGCGGCCGTCGGGAGCGATCCACCGAACGCGCTGTTGAAATCCTCCCCACACCGGGCCCGATGTCATCCAGTCGAACCCTTGATGTACGATGCGCCCCCAGCCGGTGCCTTCATGTGGACCGTAGCCCCGGTTCATCGCTGCCGGTTTGAGGTAGAAGTCGACCCCATTGAGATCCCCGCAGGCATACCAGAGCGAGCGGTGCCAGGTGTGGTCCGGCGGTCCGTCGTCCGTGATGGACTTCGGCTGAGAACCGTCTGTGCTGTCGACGCCCGAGCCCGTGCGGCCTGCGGGCGCCACATTCGGTGCAAAGTAGGGGCGATAGTTCGGCAGACCGTAGTGGTAAATCGATTGCAGAATCCCGCCGTAGTACACGACAACTCGCCCGTTTTCCGGTTGGTCATCGAGGTCGATGCCCCGCCCCGGGGTGGCAGCGCCAGCCGGCTGCAGCGTGTAGGTGCGCTTCTCGCCCGGAGCGAGTTCAGACACGAACCAACTCACGCGAGACGCGCCGGTCACGGCGTCGAGTTGGCCGGGTGTCGCCGTGCCTGACTCGGCGTCCAGCACTTCCCAGTCACCCTTCGTCTCGGCGCTCGCCGGCAGTTCGACTTCCGCGATGAAGTTACGGCGCGCCGTCGTCACCGGCCCAAGTTCGATGGTCGTCACGGTCACTCCTTCATCGCAGTCAGGCCGTACCCGGCGGGCGGTATCTGGCCATAGAACGGATCGCCCGGCTCGATGGGGAAGGTCACGCGCTGACCTGTCATCGCCGACTTGTACATCCCGGCGATGAGCTCCATCGAACGGCGGCATTCGGCCACCGAAACCAGTGGCGCACTCTTGCGTTCGATCGCATCGAGGAAGTCCGCCAGCATCGGCACATGGAGGTGTTTCGTAGCGTCTGGCGCAGCCTCAGCGGCGAACTCGCGCGCCGCCTCCGCCTTCACCACATCGAGTGACGTAAGCGCGAACGGTGCGCTCGTTGGATCGTACGCCGACTCCGTCGAGACGGCCTGCAGGTCGTCCCCGAAGATCTCCAGACGGCTGCGATTGTCCTGCGCGTTCACGGTCACGACGATCTGCCCCATGGCGCCGCTCCGGAACCGCACGATGGCCGCCGAGGTGTCCTCGACCTGGATGCCGAGCTTCACCGTCGCCGCGTCGGCGACGAGTGTCGCCGGTTCACCGAGAAGCCACACGAGCATATCGATGCTGTGTATGCCGTGACCCATCGTCACGCCACCGGCTTCCTGCTCCCACGTCCCGCGCCACCAAACGCTGTAGTACGCCGCGTCGCGCTGCCACAGCGTCTCCGCCATGCCGAATCGCAGGGCGCCGAACCGCCCCGCGTCGATGAGCGCCTTCACCTGCCGGGCGCCCTGCCCAACGCGATGCTGAAACACTCCTTCGAAGACGGCCCCACCGGCCTGCTCGGCCGCGGCAATCTCGTCGAGACCAGCGAGTGTGGGTGCGACGGGCTTCTCGCACAGCACGTGCTTTCCTGCGCGAAGGGCAGCGACACTCTGCTCGACATGCAGAAACGGTGGTGTGCAGATGCAGACCGCCTGGACATCGCGTGACGCGAGCATGGCGGTGTAGTCCGTGTACACCTGCTCGATGCCGTACGTCTTTGCTTGCTCCGTGGCCCGTGCCTCG
>JANPBN010000542.1:0-2181 GCA_031430415.1 Dehalococcoidia bacterium | reverse complement strand
GCGTACGTGCTCGTCGCCGGATCAAGCGAGTATGGATCGCGCCGGTGGATCGAGCTTCCGGGCGTACAGATCCAGCCCTCTGAGCTGGCGAAGATCAGCACCGTGATCCTGCTCGCGAAGTACTTCTCCGATCACGAGGATCAGATCCGAACGGTGAAGGTCGTCGCGACATCGCTCGCGATCGTCGCCGCTCCCGCGGTGCTCGTGCTCGTCGAACCAGATTTGGGATCGTCCGTCGTTTTCGTTGCGCTCTGGCTGGGAATCGCCGTCATTGCGGGCGTCCGAAACCTGCATCTTGGAGCGCTGTTCGCGGCTGCTCTGGCGCTTGTGCCGGTGGCGCTGTACGAACTCGCCCACGGCTATCAGAAGGAGCGCATCGACATCTGGCGAGATCCGGAGAAGGACCCGTTGGGTTCCGGCTTCAATATCTTGCAGGCGGAAGTGAGCATTGGATCCGGGAAGTGGTTCGGGAAAGGCTTCACCGAGGGGACACAGACGCAACTCGACTACCTGCGGACGCAGACGACGGACTACATCTTCAGTGTGGCGGCGGAGGAGTTTGGCTTCATCGGCGTCATGCTGCTCTTCGCGCTGTTCGTTTTGGTGCTGTTCCGCTGTATCCGCGTCGCCGGCCGTGCCGACGACACCTTCGGGCGGCTGATGGCCGTGGGCGTCGCGACGTTCATCCTGTTCCAGGTGTTTGTTAACATCGGCGTGAACATCCGGCTGATGCCGGTGACGGGCGTGCCGTTGCCGCTCGTGAGCCAGGGCGGCAGCTCGCTTGTCACGGTGCTGTTGTCGCTGGGGATCCTGCAGAGCGTACTTGGCAATAGACGTAAACGCAGCCGCCGCATCTGATCCGCCCTCGGGCGGCTTCCTGCAGAGCCGCGGGTTCGCCGCGCTCCGCATTCTCATCACCATCGCGATCGTCGCCGGTCTCGTCTACAAGCTGTCCCCCGGCGAGCTCCGCGACACCGCGAGTGCGTCGGATCCGGGGATGCTCCTGGGCGCGTTGGCGCTGATGTGCGTCGTGCAGGCGCTCGTGGCCGTGAAGTGGATGGTGCTGCTGCGCGCGCGCGACGTGTCCTCGCCGTTTCTCCGCCTCGCGCGCGCCTACTGCGCCGGCAATCTCGTCTCGAACGTGTTGCCAACGGCCGTCGGCGGCGACGTCTACCGGATCTACCGCCTGACGCGCGAGTCCGGCGCCCGCGCGGCCGATGTGACGATGAGCGTCCTCTACGAGCGTGCCACCGGTTATGGCGCCATGACGTGCCTCGGGGCGCTCGGCGCGTCGTTCCACTATGGCCACGCCGCGTGGGGCGTTCTTGCGCTCGCCGGCGGTGCGAGCGTCGCAGCTGCGCTGGCGGTGATACTGCCGCGGGCGCCGTTTCCCGCTGTGCGCGAGGATCACTTCCTGCGCAATCTGCTGGCGCACCGGCGCGAACTCGTCGCCGTCTACCAGATGGCGATCTTTTCGATCGCGATCCAGGCGCTCTACATCTCGACGATCGCGCTGGCCGGACGTGCTCTCGGCATCGAGCTGTCCTGGTGGTACTGGGCGTTCGTGACGTGGGTGGTCGCACTGGCGCTGCTTCTGCCGGTCACGCTGGGGGGTTTGGGTGTGCGAGAATCCAGCTTCTCCGCGCTGATCGTTCGCGGCGGCGGCACCGGTGCGCAGGGCGCATCCACCGGCTTCGCTCTCGGCGCGCTGCTGATTATCTCGAACGCGGCCGGACTCCTCGCGATTGAGGCGTATGAGCGGATCGCCGTGCCGTCGCGTCGTATGAGGCGCGCTCGCGCCGCGGACAAGCCCTAAGCCGACTCCCGCGTCGCCTCGCGCTCCAGCAACCGCCGAATCATCTCGCCCGTCGAGGCGCCCTCAAAGAGGACCGCGCGCAACGCCTCCGCGATCGGCATCTCGACGCCATGCCGTGCAGCCAGGCCACATGCCGCCGCCGTTGCCTCGATGCCTTCGACGACACCGCCCGCCGCGCCGACGGCGTCCGCGACCGATGCGCCGTTCCCGATGGCTTCGCCGGTGCGCCGGTTCCGGCTGAGAGGGCTGTAGCACGTCGCCATAACGTCGCCGGCGCCCGCAAGACCGGCGAACGTCGCCGCCTGCGCGCCACATGCGACGCCAAGCCGCGTGATCTCGGCGATGCCTCGCGTGATGATGCCGGC
>JANPBN010000541.1:0-2378 GCA_031430415.1 Dehalococcoidia bacterium | reverse complement strand
CCGAGCGAGAGCATCCGGCGGCGGAAGTTGCGCTTGTCGACCTCGCGGTCGAGGATCGCTTCGTAGACGTGCTGGAGTTCGCTGAGGGTGAACTGCTTGGGCAGCAGGCTGTAGGCGACGTTCGTGTAGTCGAGCTTGGAGCGGAGGCGTCGGACGGCGTAGTCGACGACGGCGTTGTTGTCGAAGGCGAGCCGCGGCAGGGCGTAGGCGTTGTGCCAGGCGGGGTGCCACTCCTCGTTGTCGCGCAGGCGCACCTGCTCATGCTGCACGAGCGCGAAGTATGCGACGGCGACGCCGCGCTGCGGCGGTGCCTTGCCGCGCGCTGGCTCGCCGCGCGAGAGTTCGCCGAAGGTGTAGAGCTGCTCGAGGTACACATCGCGGACGCCAGTCTCATCGACCAGCTTGCGGGCGGCGGCGGCATCGAGCGCCTCGCCGGCCGCGAGGAGGCCGCCGGGGAGCGCCCAGAAGTCGCGGAAGGGCTCGGCGCTGCGGTGGATGAGGAGGGCGCAGAGTCCGTCCTCGATCACCGTGAGGATCACGACGACGACCGCGACCAGCGGAGCGGCGGGGGCGCCAGCGGGTGGTGTCACGGAACTATCGCTGTTCCTTGCGCTGTTCCTCGAAATAGCCTTCGACCACGTTCCAGATCAGGCCGACAAAGGCGAATCCACCGATGCCGGCGAGAAGCGGCAGCACGATCAGCTCGTTGGACATGGGCATGATGCAGGTACCGTCGCGGGGAGCGCTGTTCCTTGCAATGACCAGGCGGTTGCTCGCTCGATGCGCACCGGGACGAGGTGTCCGGGGTGTGCATCGCCTGCGAAGTGTATCAGCTTGCCCCCGCGATTACGACCGGACCAGCGTCCATCTCGCTCGTTTTCGACAAGCACTTCCTGCACGCTGTCAAGAAGCGCGGTGTTGATTTCGAGTGAGATTCGCGCTTCAAGTTCCTCGATCGCGCGGAAGCGTTGCTGCTTCACGTCGGCCGGCACGTCGTCCTCCATCTTGCGGTGGGCGATGGTGCCCGGGCGCGGCGAATAGGCGGCGATGTGCACCTTGTCGAAGCGGAGACGCTCGAGCAGCGCGTAGGTGTTCGCGAACTCCGCATCGGTCTCGCCGCAGAAGCCGACGATGATGTCGGTGACCATGGCGGCGTGCGGGATCTTCGAGCGGACAAGGTCGAACTTCTGGAGGTACTCGGCGAGGGTGTAGCCGCGGCGCATGCGTTCGAGCATCGCGTCGTCGCCGGCCTGCACCGGGATGTTGAAGTGCTCGCAGACCTTCGGCAGTTCGGCGACAGCATCGATGATGCGCTCCGTCATGTCCTTGGGGTAGGACGTGAGGAAGCGGATGCGTTCAAGGCCGGGCGTGTCATGGATAGCGCGCATCAGGTCGCCCAGATCGGGCGCATCGGGCAAGTCGTGGCCGTACGCCTCGACGGTCTGGCCGAGGAGCGTCACTTCGCGCACGCCGCGCGCGCAGTAGTGCTCCACTTCGTTGCGGATGTCCTCGATCGTGCGGCTGGCTTCGCGGCCGCGACGGTAGGGGACGATGCAGTAGGTGCAGAACTTGTCGCAGCCGTGGATGACGGGCACGAACGCCGTCACGGAGTCGGGGTGCGCGAACGTCGAGGGCCAGAACTCGCCGCCGGTGTCATCGATGCCGGCGAGCTGAAGGATCGGCGCGAACTCCTGCGGCCGGGCGAAGGCATCGACGTAGGGGAAGCGCTTGGTGAGGTCGTCGTGGCGGGGGCCGACCATGCAGCCCATGACGGCGATGCGGACTTCGCGGCCGCGCTGTCGCTGCTTCTTGAGCCGCCCGAGCTGGCCGATGGCGCGATCCTCGGCATGCTCGCGCACGGAGCATGTGTTGAGCACGACGATATCAGCGTCGTCCATCGAGGGGGACGCATCGAGGCCGGCGCGGTCGAGGCCGGCGGCGAGTTTGCGCGAGTCGGCGACATTCATCTGACATCCGACGGTCCAGATGTGGTAGCGCACAGGCGTCCTCCGGGGGTGCTGGTTACGGGGGCAGTGTAGCGGGGGGTGGGAATGGCGGACAGCAAACAGCAACAGCAAACAGCAACGGGCAGATCGGGATGTGCGCTGAGTTTCGGGGCAATGGGAAAGGTGGCGGGCGCGTGGTGGTGGGGTTGGGGTTGGGTGGTGGTCGCGCCCGCCACGGTTCTGTATGGGAAACGCCGCGGAGCGCGGAAGGTTAACGGCTGGGCGAACGGAGGCGCGGAAATCAGGGTTTGCCCTCGTGGCCGCGAAACGGACGGCCGGTGACGGCTACCGAGATTTCGGTCTGGGGTGCGGCCTTCGGCGCGGGCCTAGGCTGAGGAGCGCGCTCGAGTCGCGCACGGACCTTGGGGCTCC
>JANPBN010000540.1:0-5128 GCA_031430415.1 Dehalococcoidia bacterium | reverse complement strand
TCCACGAAGCGCTCACCATCTTTGAATGCGTTCGCGCCGGCGTAACAGAAGACGGCGTCACCTTCGAGCTTCACGAACTTCATGGGAGGCGCGAGTCGCGAGCGTATGAGCTTCGTCAGCTCGCGGATGATTGCATGCGCGTGTTCGAGCTCGGTGCCGGTGAGAAACGCCGTGTAGCCGGAGATATCGGCAAGGAGGAGATAACCCTCGCTGGGCTGGTTGTTGTCGGCCACGATGGTCAGTGCTCCTGATTCAGGCGGCGGCGGTGCAAATATGGGCCAGCTTAGCGGATGTGCGCCGAAACGGTCGCCTACTGCAGCCGGGCTCAGCGGTTGGCTCTCGTCGCACCCCGGGCAGGCCCGGCACACGGACGACTTCGTGCTCGTGCCGGCGGGAACATCGCACACCTTCGGCAACCGCTCCGCAACGGCCAGCAGGCTGCTCGTGATGCGCACGCCCGCCCTCGATGCCTCCTTCGTGGAACTCGAAGCGCTCGGGCGGGATCCGGCGCCCCGACGGTCGGGCAGGCACGCGCGCTGATGAGCCGCCGCGGGATGGAGTCGGCGTAGCTGCGCGACGCGGCCGAACCGGCCTAGCCTCGTTGCGCGGCCGCGCGACGCGGCGGATACTGGCAGCCTCGACGACGACGGCGCCTCTGCGGCTACACCAGGGAGCAACGAGCAATGACCACAGCTACGACCGGTTCCAGCATGATCGAGACAGCGGCTGGGCTGCGAGATGTCATCGCCTCGTACAGCGACGAGGCAGACCTCACGCGACGCCTGCCCGAACCGGTCGTGCAACTGCTCCGAGACAACGGCTTCATCGGCATGGCGTTCCCCAGCAACCGCGGCGGCATGGGGCTCGATCTCGTCACGACGCTGCGGGTCGTCGAAGAGATCTCGGCGGCCGACGCCTCCACCGGGTGGTGCACAGCTATCGGCAGCGGATCGATCGGCGCACTCCCGTTGGAAGAATCGGCGGCGCGCGAGATCTATGCGCCGGGGTCGTTCGTCTGCGGCGCCGGCGCGCCCACGGGCCGCGCGACCGCGGTCGAGGGCGGATACCGAGTCTCCGGGCGCTGGCCGTACGCGAGCGGCTGCCTGCACGCTGACTGGATCTTCCTCAACAGCATCGAGTTCGATGGCGACGCGCCGGTGCTTGCACCCGGCGGCGGCCCACAGCTGCGCATGTCGGTGCTGCCCATCGCCGAAGTGGAGATCATCGATGTCTGGAACGTCTCCGGGCTCCGCGCCACCGGCAGCAACGATGTCGCGCTCACGGATGCGTTTGTGCCGGCGGCGCGGACCGTGACCATCGACCTCGGCTCGACGCGAACGATCGGCGACGACTACCGGATCCCCATGTTTACCGTGTTCGGCCTGGCTCTCGCTCCGGTCGCAACGGGTACGGCGCGCCGCGCGATCGACGAACTGCTCGCGCTCCAGGGCAAGACGCCACGCATGGCGAACGCGACGCTGCGCGAAAAGCCGATCGTGCAGTACGAGATCGCGCGGGCGACGGGCATGCTGGAGGCCGGGCGCGCCTATATGTACGAGATGGTGAGGGCGCTGGAGGATCGCATCATGCGCCGGGAAGAGATCGACATGGACCTGCGCGCGCACATCCGGCTGGCGATGGTACACGCGGTCGATAGCGCGACACAGGCGATCGAGATCGCCTACCGGCTCGGTGGCGGTACATCGAACTTCGAGACGAGCCCGCTGCAGCGCTGCCTGCGCGACGTCCACGCTGTCTCGCAGCACGTCGTACTTGCGGCCCCGAACTACGAGACCGTCGGGCGCGTGCTGATGGGCCTCGACCCGGCGACGCCGCTCCTTTAGCCGCGCGCGTCCGCTGGCGGCCACTCGCGCCGAAGCAGGCCGTAGAAGCAGGCATCGCCGAAGACACCGCGCCGGTTGCGGTGCTCGCGCATCGTGCCCTCGAGCTGAAAGCCCAGCTTCGTCAACAGGCCGCGCGAACGGGCATTGCCGGGGTTCACCGTGGCTTCGATCTTGTTCAGTTCGAGTGCCGAGAAGCCGTAGTCGATGACGGCGGAAAGCGCCGCCGTCATGAGTCCCCGCCTCCAGTAGTCGGGCGTTACGCCGTAGCCCACTTCCGCGCGGCTGTCACGCGTGTGGAAGTCGTTGTACCCAACGTCGCCGATCATTTGGCCCGTCTCCGGCTCGGCGACAGCCCAGCGAATCTGCGTCCTGCCGCGAAACCCCCGTGCGAACATGTCGATGAGATTGCGCACATCGCCCACGGACATCTCTGGCGTGCTGGTAAATTCACTGACGCGCGGATCGGTGAGAATGCCGTGCCAATCCTGAGCGTCAGACGGCACGATCTGTCGCAGCGTATAGGTGCCTGTCTGCAGCACGGGAAATTCGTCGGGAAGGCGCGACGGCGGTGAAACGGCCATGGATCCACTTCAAGCAATCGGAGGCTGGGAGACGCCTAATCCAGCATCTCGTTACTCCACGAAAATGTCGACCGAGGGGCGCATTTTGGTGACCTCGGCCAGAACTTCGTGGATCAGATGGTCCTTGAACGCCGGCAGCAGCGTCTCATCGAGCGCCGCCTTGGCATCGATGTCGACGTAAGCCTGCTCCGTGATGACGTAGTCGAAGCGTGGCGCCCACTTGCGCGCGCCGAGGCGAGCCGTCGTCGAGCAGTTGTCGATCATGTAGGCGACACCGCGCGCGTGCATGTACGGATTGAGCGAGTCGACGCATTCGATGACGCTCTCGTTCGCGATCTCTGAGTACGGGTGGCCCCGCTCGAGTAGCGTGTCCGTCTGCGCCATCATCGTCGCGATGTAGACGCCGGCGGTGAACGGATCGAGCGGGATCGTCTCCTCGTTGCGCTCGGCACGCACCTTGGCGCCGACGCGCCACGTCTCCGTTCCATCGATCTTGCCCATCGGGCGCTTCTTCAACCGCTCGGCGGCCAGATTGACGCTGCGAATCTCGTTGCCGCTCGAGACTTCGTCGTACATCTCAGCGAGAAGCTCCTTGGCCGCGGGGTAGGTCGCCGCATACGCCGCATCGAACGCCGGGTGGCCATCCGCGCCAAGCGCCTCGTAGACGCCGATGATGCCCTGGCGCGAGATGATGTGCGAGATCGGGCCGGTGATCGACTCGGCGGAGTGGCGAAACGCCTCCTCCTTCGTCATGCCCTGGCTGACGTACCGGCGATACAGGCTCTCGATGATGCCGTGGACGGCGCCCAGCAGAATGCCGCGCTCGCCGAAGATGTCGGACTTGAACTCGGAGACAAGCGTCGTCTGAAACGTGTACGGCGATCCGAGCGCAACCGACCACCCGAGCGCGAGGTCGACGGCGCGGCCATCGATGTCCTGGTGCGTCGCGAAGCTCGCGTTGATGCCGGCGCCGTTCACCGATTTGCCCTGGATGTAGAGCTTCCGCACCGACGGCCCCATCCCCTTCGGGCATACACCGATGACGTTGATGTTCGCCGGGAATTCCGCGCCGACGTTGATCATGTGCGCGATCAGGTATCCGTGCGACAGACCGAGGGTGGCACCCGGGCGAATTGCCTCGAACACCTGCGGGAAGAGATCGGCCTGCGCCGCATCCGAGATGAGGAGCAACACGAGTTCTGATTCGCGGATGACATCGAACATCTCGCCCAACGTGCCGTCATCTTCGACGAACCCGGCCTCGCGCGCCTCGGCCATCGAAGCGGAACCGGCGCGGAGACCGACCTTGACCTTGATATCCGTGCCTTCGAGCGAGTCGCGGATGTTCTGCGCCTGTGCGGGACCCTGCGAGCCCCAGCCGATCACGCCAATCTGTTTGACGCCGGCGAACGCTTTCGGCAGCAGCGGCAGCAGGTGACGCCCGCCCTTCACGACCTGCTCCTCGCTGCCGGCAATCTTGATGCTTTCGACGGGGAAGATGGTCGACGAGAAGCGCGGCATCGACGGCATAGATGTTCTCCTGAGTTAGGTTCCGGGTGGGCGCCCGAGCCTTCGGGAGCCCCTGAGGATACGTGTTTGCTATCGTTGAGCGCACGTCGACGCCCGTCTCCGTTCAGGGCGGGCCGGGAGTCTGTGTCGCCATGAGGTTGAAGCCTGAGACCGAAGCGTCTCCCGATCGTTCTCGTCCGCGGGTCCTCCTGGCTGAGGACGACTACCCCTGGCGCGCGACGATCGTCCGGCTCGTCGAGGAACTGGGGCTCACCTGCGTAGCCGTCGCGGACGGACTGGCGGCGGCGGCGCTGCTCGAGGACATGTCGCAGCCGTTCGACCTCGCGATCACCGACTTCCGCATGCCGCGCGGCAGCGGGTGGCGTGTTGTCGAGGCGGCACGGACGCATCGCGGAGCAGCGTTCCCGGTGATCATGCAGACGGGCGAGTCGCAATACGCCGACGTCTACCGCGTCGCCGAGGAGTTGGGCGTGCCGATCATCGCGAAGGCGGACGTGCAGACGCTACTCGCGCCGGCCGTACGCGAGGCGCTCGACCTCGATACGTGACAACCGCGCGGACATTCCCCGACAGGCACATCTACGCATAGTCCAGCACCATCACCGTCGTCTGATCCGGAAGGACGTCTCGCGACAGCCGCATCGTCGTGGAGCCAACGCGCTCGACCGTCTTGCCTTCGAGAAACGGGTCGACCGGAGACAGCGCGCCGCCTGCACGATCCGTCTTGTAGTGAATCGGAAGCACGATCTTTGGCTGCAGCGCCGCGACCAGTTCCGTAGCGCCGGCCGCGTCGATCGTGAAGCCGCCACCGACCGGCACCATCAGCACATCGACAGGGCCGCCGAGCGACGCGATCTGCGCCGCATCGAGTTGATGCCCGAGATCGCCGAGGTGCACGAGACGCAGGCCGGCGGTCTCGTAGACGAATATCGCGTTGCGGCCGCGCACCGTCCCCTGTTGGTTGTCGTGGTAGGCGCGAATGGTCGTCACGCGCAGGTCGCTGGCCCTCTCGTCCACGTCGGCCCAGCCGTCGGCCGTCAGTCCGCGCAGAACGCGCTCGCCCGTCGCCGAGAGTGCATCGTTGCTGTGATCGGGGTGCTCGTGCGAGATCGTGGTGATGCTGGCGTCGATCGGCGGCGGAAGCCCGTATCCAATATCGACATACGGATCGAT